>JBATNB010000604.1:0-2052 GCA_049290135.1 Rhizobiaceae bacterium | reverse complement strand
CCGGCTGCGCCGCGCCGCGCGCCGGGCCGGGGACGGTCCGGATACCGTTCCCCGGCCGGGCGAGATCGTTCCGCTCAACGCGCCCGCTTGAAGCCGCTGATCATCGCGGCGACGAGATTCTCGCGATGTTCGAGGCTGGCAATGATCACGCCGACCACATGCAGGGCGACGAGGCCGAGCGTCGCGTAGGCCAGCGCCTCGTGGGCGTCCTCGAGCCATTCCACGCCGAACCAGGCGTCGGTCGTCATCATGTAGCCGGTGCCGGCGATCCCGGCGATCATCGCCAGAAGCGCGATCATCATGGCGCCGCCGGCCGGGTTGTGGCCGAGATGGCGCGGCGCCCGCAACCGCGCGGTCGCTGCCAGGAATGCGAGCACCGTGCGCGGGCCGCGAACGAAGCTGGCAAAGCGGGCGTGTTGGGTGCCGATGAAGCCCCACACGATGCGCGCCGCGACGAGCGCGGCGATGACGAGGCCGGCGGTCTCGTGCGCGGCGTCCCATTCATCCCCGGTCAGGAAGGCGAAGGCGAACAGCGCCACGAGCGACCAATGGAACAGCCGGACGAACGGGTCCCAGACCCGGACCCGGCCGGTGCCGGGAGCAGGTTCGCTCCCGGCCACGATCACGGCATCCATCAGCTCTTGTCCTTGACCTTGACCACGGCGGCAGTGGCGGGATGCAGATAGGCCTCGATCTTGCTGCCATTGCTGTCGATGGCGTAGATTTCGTAGCATCCGTCCTCGACCTTGACCTGGCGCACATCATAGCCAAGCTCGGCGGCGCGGGCGCGGATCTGGGCCTCCGGCATCCACTGGTCCTGCGGAACGTTGCACAGGTCGGTGGCCGAGGCGGCCGCGGGAAGCAGGGTGGCGAAGGCGACGAGAAGTGCGGGAGCGATCTTGTTCATGGTGGTCTCCTGTCCGATCGTGGCGGGATTGCCCGTATCGATGGAGACTGTCTGGCCGACCCGGCGTGACAGGCGGCTGAAGGGAGCGGTCAGCAAATTGTCATTTTCGTGCTGTCATGAAGGGGCCATGCGCCGCGCCGTTCCGCTCTTGCTGCTGTGTCTGCTCGCCGCCGCCCCCGCGGCGGCGGACAAGGGCGGCCATGACGAGGATGATCTGCGCGTCGCGGTCAAGCGCGGCGAGGCGCTGCCGCTGAAGGCGATTCTCGAGGTCATCCGTCCCGTCACCGGCGACAACATCGTCGAGATCGAGCCCAAGCGGCGCAGCGGCCGGCTGATGTACGACATCTACTACATCCGCTCCGATGGCCGGCGGCGCGAAATCCGGGTCGATGCCCGCGACGGCGCCATCATCGACCATGGCAAGGACGATTGAGCATGCGCATCCTGCTCATCGAGGACGATCCCCGCATCCGCGCCGACGTCACCGCGGCGCTCACCGACGCCGGCTTCGTCGTCGACGCGGAAGCCGATGGCGAGAGCGGATGGCACCTGGGCGAGACCGAGGCCTACGGCGCCGCCGTGCTCGACCTCGGCCTGCCGCTGATGGATGGCCTTAGCGTCCTCAAGCGCTGGCGGGCCGGCGGCCGCGACTTTCCCGTCATCGTGCTGACGGCGCGCGGTCAATGGAGCGAGCGCGTGGAAGGCATCGATGCCGGCGCGGACGATTATCTGCCGAAGCCGTTCCGCATGGAGGAGCTGGTGGCGCGGCTGCGCGCCGTCATCAGGCGCAGTTCCGGCCACGCCCAGCCGGTCATCGCCGTCGGCGAGGCCGAGCTCGACACGCGGCAGATGCGCCTTGCCGTGCGCGGCGCGCCGGTCAACCTGTCGCCGCAGGAGTACCGGCTGGTGGCCTATCTCATGCTCAACCGCGGCCGCGTGGTGTCGCAGCAGGAACTCGCCGAACATCTGCAGTCGGTGCATTTCGAGCGCGAATCGAACGCGGTGGAAGTGCTGATCGGGCGGGTCCGGCGCAAGCTGCCCAACGCGCTGATCGAGACGCGGCGCGGCTTCGGCTACATCATCGACGAGCAGGCCGCGCCGGCATGACCGGGCGGGGCCGGCCGCTGCGCACGCGCCTGCTGCTG
>JBATNB010000603.1:0-4473 GCA_049290135.1 Rhizobiaceae bacterium | reverse complement strand
GAGCACCAGGTCCTCCGGCGGGTAGCCGGCGAGGAACAATTCGGTGAACAGCACCAGGTCGGCGCCGTGGCGGGCGGCGTCCGCCCGTGCCTCGCGCGCCATTTTCAGATTGCCGGCGACATCGCCGACGATCGGATTCAACTGCGCGACGGCGATGCGGAGCGTGGTGGGCGTTGTCATGGTGCAGAAGCGTTAGCCGAGCCGGCCGCCGCGTGCAATTGCACCCGGATCAGCGATGCGAGGCGGCATCGTTTCTGAGGCCCCAGGCGGTCAGCGCCGCGCCGGCGAGGTCGACGATTCCGAACAGGATCAGCGCCGGCTGCGCCCAGCCCAGAAGCACGAACGCGAGAAAGAACACGATGACCGAGGCGCGCCCGTGCACGGACCAGCGCATGAAATCGACCGAACCGCCCCGCCCGGCCCGGATGCAGTAGTAGCACAGCAGCAGCACCAGCACCCCGACCACCCGGATCCAGACTTCCTGCGTCGGCGGAAACCCGAACAGGCCGAGCAGGACATTGGGCGCAAGCACCAGCACGAGCCCGAGCCCAAGCAGATAGGCCGACCAGATGAACATGGATCGCGTCGCTGTCATGGCCGTGCCTTTCCCGCCGTGGTTCGGCGCATGCAACTGCGATACGGCCGCGCCGTCAATGCGCGAGCCCGGCCTTCAGATCGCCGCGCCGGCGAAAAACCGCCACAACGCCCAGGCCCAGGCGCCGCCGGCGATGACGAGCGAGATCAGCACCGCCAGCGAGCCGCAATCCTTGGCGATGCGGATGGTCTCGTGGAACTCGGTGGTGATGGTGTCGCAGGCCTTTTCGATGCCGGTGTTGAGGGTCTCCACCAGCAGCACCAGCAGCGCCATGGCCACCAGCAGCAGCATTCCGCCCGTCGTGCCCGAGATCATCCACGCCGCCGGGACCGAAAGGCCGACGGCGATCGCTTCCTCGCGGAACGCGGTCTCGTGGCGGAACAAATGGGCGAAGGCGCGCCCGGAATTGGCGAATGCCGCCAGCCAGCGCTTCATGGCTGTTCTCCCGATTCGTCATCCGAGCCTAGAGGAGAACGCCGCCGGCGTCAGCGGAACAGCCAGGAATCCCAGGCAAAGAAGCCGAACTGGCGCGAGGCGTGCGCCTGCACCGCCTCGGCCCCCTCGCCGGCCGCGCCATAGGCGAAGAACAGCGGCATCAGATGCTCGTCGGTCGGATGGTTTTCGCGCACGAACGGCGCCTTCTCGGCCCAGTCGAGGATGGACTCGCGGTCGTCCGCGGCGAACTTCTCGGCGAACCAGTCGCAGAACGCGTTGACCTTCGCCGTCATCGCCGGATCGGCGCCGAGACCGCCGCGCATGACGCCGAACACGGCGCGCAGATTGTGGGTGATGTGCCCGGACCCCACCAGCAGCACGCCTTCCTGGCGCAGCGGCGAAAGCGCCTGGCCGAGCCGGTAATGGTAGGCGGCATCGCGGCGCGGATCGATCGACAATTGCACGATCGGAATGTCGGCCTCCGGATAGGCCAGGATCATCGTGTTCCAGGCGCCGTGATCGTAGCCGCGCTTCGGCGCGATGCGCGGATTGAGCCCGGCATCGTCGAGCATGTGCGCCACACGCATGGCAAGGTCCGGATCGCCGGGCGCCGGATAGACCATTTCGTAGAGCTCGTCCTGGAAGCCGCCGAAATCGTAGATCATGCCGGGCGCCGGATCGGTGACGACAACCGGGCCTTCGGTCTCGAAATGCGCCGAGACCATCACGATCGCCTTCGGGCGCCCCACCAGCGCCGGAATCGAGGCGAGGTAGTCATGGGCTTCCGACGGCTCGATGACGACGTTCGGTCCGCCGTGCGAGACGAAAAGGCTGGGCATGGCGGTCATGGACATCGCTCCGGTTTGTTGCCCGCCATATAGGCCTCCCCGCCGGCGCGAATAAGCCGGCGAAAGGGCGATGCATCGTTCGCGAAAGCTGAACGGTTCAGCTGCCCGCCACCGTCACGCCGGCAGCGGATCGGGCATGCTGCGGCAGGCCGTCGTCGATGTCGTAATAGTCGCCCTTGTCGGCGACGAAGATGTGCATCGCGCCTGCGAGGCCGCTCGGTGAATCGAACGATCCCGCGTTGATCGAGGTGGTGGCCTTCGCGCGATGTTTCCAGAACAGCGCCGAACCGCAGGCGCGGCAGAAGCCGCGTTTCGCGTCGGCGGAGGATGCGTACCAGGCGACGTTCTCGCCGCCCTCCACGGTCAGGCACTCATCGGCGACGTTGGTCGAGGCATAATGGTGCCCGGACTGTTTTCGGCATTGCGTGCAGTGGCAATAGATGACCCCGCGCAGGGCACCGGCGGTACGAAACCGCACCGCGCCGCAAAGACATGATCCTGTGTGCTGATCGGTCATCCCGGGTCTCCCTGACGTCGCCGAGCAGACCATTCTTGACAGAAATCCCGTGGCCGGATCGCGCCGGGATTCGTCCAGATTCCGTCTGCCACAATCGATAAGTGCCGTCTTTGATCGAGCGCAATGCGCCCCGCCACTTTGTAACTACTATAAACTGCGGATCCGTAAGACAGGTGGAAACAATGACAATCCGTTCCAAACTCGCCGTGCTTGCCTCAGTGGCTATGCTCGTCGTGTCAGGCTCGGCCTATGCCGATGAACTGCGCGACAAGGCGGCGGCCGTGTTCAAGCCGCTGCCCTCCACAACCCCCGCCGTCAAGGACAATCCGATCACGCCGGAGAAGATCGCGCTCGGCAAGGCGCTGTTCTTCGATACCCGCATGTCGGCCTCCGGCGTGTTCTCGTGCAACTCGTGCCACAATCTGGCGACGGGCGGCGATGACAACCTCGAGACCTCCATCGGCCATGGCTGGCAGAAGGGCCCGCGCAACGCGCCGACAGCGCTGAACGCGGTGTTCAACATCGCCCAGTTCTGGGATGGCCGCGCCGAGGATCTGAAGGCGCAGGCCAAGGGCCCAGTGCAGGCCGGCGTCGAGATGGCCAACACGCCCGACAACGTCATCGCGACCCTCAACTCGATGCCGCAATATGTCGAGTGGTTCAAGGCGGCCTTCCCGGGTGAAGCCGACCCGGTGAGCTTCGACAATTTCGCCAAGGCGATCGAAGCGTTCGAAGCCACGCTGGTAACGCCGGCGCCGTTCGACGCCTGGCTGAACGGCGATGACGCCGCGCTGTCGGATGCCCAGAAGGCCGGCCTGACCGTGTTCATGGACAAGGGCTGCGTCTCCTGCCATGCCGGCACGAATGTCGGCGGCGAGGGCTACTACCCGTTCGGCCTCGTCGAGAAGCCCGGCGCCGAAGTCCTTCCGGAAGGCGACAAGGGCCGCTTCGCGGTGACCGACACGGCCGACGATTCCTACGTCTTCCGCGCCGCGCCGCTGCGCAACATCGCGCTGACGGCACCCTACTTCCACTCCGGCAAGGTGTGGGATCTCAAGCAAGCCGTCGGAATCATGGGCGCCTCCCAGCTCGGCGAGAAGCTCACCGACGAGGAGGAAAGCAGCATCGTCGCCTTCCTCGAATCGCTGACGGGCAAGATGCCGGAAGTGGTCTATCCGGTGCTGCCGCCCGAAACGGCAACCACGCCCAAGCCGACCGGCCAGGTCAATTAACGCCAGCGGGTCGCGCAAGCGGCCCCTCCTCTCTCGGGGCGAAAGCGCCCTCCCGCGTCCGCGCGGGAGGGCGTTTCCTTGCTTGCGGTACCGCGCGCCGAAGGGCTAGCCTTCAACCGTTTCGACGGAGGTCTGCCATGCCGGAGTGGGACGAATTCATCCGGGAGAACCCGGACATCACGCATGTCGATGCCATGCTTTTCGACCTGTGCGGGCGCGCCTATGGCAAGCGCATCCCGGCCGCGCAGGCACCGAGCCTCTTTGCCGACGGAACCCCGGTCTGCGCCGCCATGAGCCTGGTGGACGTCAACGGCAACACCGCCGATCCGATGGGATACGGCTTTTCCGACGGCGACCCCGACGGCATCGCCCGCCCCGTGCCCGGCACGCTGGTACGCGCGCCATGGACGCCGGGCCTCGCCCAGGTGCTGTGCGAGCCGCGCCACGCCGTCACCGGCGAGCCCTTCTGGTACGATCCGCGCGAAATCCTCGCGCGCGTTGTCGGCAGGCTGAACGGAGACGGCCTGTTCCCGGTCGTCGCCTGCGAACTGGAGTTCTACCTGGTTTCGCCGGCGCGCGATGATGGCGGCCGCCCGCTTCCCGCCCGTTCGCCCGCCAATGGCCGCCCCGAAAACGCCGGAAACGTGCTGTCGCTGGCCAAGCTCGACGAGTACCAGCCCGTCCTCGACGACGTGCTGGAGGCGTGCCGCATCCAGGGCGTGCCGGCGACGACCATCATTTCCGAATATGGCGCCGGGCAGTTCGAGGTGAACCTTCAGCACCGCGCCGATCCGGTGCGCGCCGCCGACGACGCGCTCCTGCTGCGGCGCGTCGTGCAGGCCGTGG
>JBATNB010000602.1:0-2525 GCA_049290135.1 Rhizobiaceae bacterium | reverse complement strand
ATGCCGACGGCCGCGGGCGGATCGTCAACGGCGCGCCGATCCTGCTTGCCCGCCAGCGCACGGTGCGCGGCCGGACCATCGTCGTGGAGGAACTGGCCGTATCGGCCGAGGGCGGCGCACCGGTTGCCATCGCCGGCGAAATCGCAGTGTCCGCCGAAGGTCGCGCCGACGGCGTGCTGATTGCCAGGGCCGGCGACTTCGCTTCGCTGTCGCTAGTGCTGCAACGCGTCTTCCCGGAACAGAAGACCGAGATCATCGCCGGCATCCAGGCGCTGAAGGCGATCGAATCGCCGCCGGGCTCCGGCATTCCGGTGCGCTTCTTCGATGGCCAGGCGTTTCTCGGCTTCCTGCCGCTCGGCTTCCTGCCGCCGTTGCCCTGACCGTCAGGACGGCTTGACCGCCTGGCGGCCGAAATCGGGCGCATCCACTTCCTGGCCCGCCTCGATGATCGAGCGCCTGACGGCGCGCGTGCGGGCGAACAACTCGTGCAGCTTGTCGCCATCGCCCCAGCGAACGGCGCGCTGCAAGGAGGACAGGTCCTCCATGAATCGCGACAGCATTTCCAGGATCGCATCGCGATTGTGCAGGCAGACGTCGCGCCACATCACCGGGTCGGATGCCGCGAGCCGGGTGAAGTCGCGGAAGCCCGAGGCCGAGTACTTGATGACTTCCGACTTCGTCACCGTTTCCAGGTCGCTCGCCGTCCCGACGATGTTGTAGGCGATGATGTGGGGCAGGTGCGACACGATGGCCAGCACCATGTCATGGTGCTGCGGATCCATCACGTCGACCCGCGAGCCGCACGCCGTCCAGAACCGCGACAGTTGCGCGAGCGCGTCCTGGTCGGCGCCCGGTTCCGGCGTCAGGATGCACCAGCGATTGTCGAACAGCGTCGAAAAGCCGGCGTCAGGGCCTGATTTCTCCGTTCCCGCGATCGGATGGCCGGCGATGAAATGCACGCCTCCGGGAATGTGCGGCCGCATCTGCTCGATGACCGAAGCCTTGGTCGAGCCGACATCGGTAACGATCGCACCAGGCTTCAGCGCCGGCGCGATCGTCCGGGCGACGTCGCCCGATGCGCCGACCGGCACCGACACCACGACGAGGTTGGCCTCGCGCACCGCGTCCGCCGGATCGGCGGAGTAGTCGTCGCCAAGGCCGAGCGCGCGGGCGCGCTCGAGCGTTTCGGCCGAGCGAGTGGAAATGACGATGCGGCGGGCAATCCCCCGTTCGCGGATGACGCGCGCGAGCGACGAACCGATGAGGCCGATGCCGATAAGCGCGACGGTGTCGAAGACCTGCATCGCATCAACGCCCGAGGAATTCGGCAAGTGCCGCGACCACGCCGCGGTTGGCCTCTTCCGAACCGACCGTCAGACGCAGCGCGTTCGGCAACCCGTAGCCGGCGACCCGGCGCAGGATGAAGCCGTGGCTGGACAGGAAATTGTCCGCCGCCTCGGCGCCGTGCGCCGGATCGTCGGCGGCGAAATGCACAAGCACGAAATTGCCCACGCTCGGCGTCACCCGCAGACCGAGCCTGGTCAGCTCCGCGCTCAGCCAGGCCAGCCAGCGTTCATTGTGCGAAACGGCCTTCTCGACATGCGCCCGGTCCGCGATTGCCGCGGCGCCGGCGGCGATCGCCAGCGCGTTGACGTTGAACGGTCCGCGCACACGGTTGACGGCATCGATCACGTGCGAGGGCGCATACATCCAGCCGATGCGCAGCCCGGCCAGGCCGTGGATCTTGGAGAAGGTGCGCGTCATGACGACGTTCTGCGACGATGATACCAGCTCGATGCCGGCCTCGTAGTCGTTGCGCCGCACATATTCGGCATAGGCGGCATCGATCACCAGAAGCACCTGTGGCGGCAGGCAGGCCTGCAGGCGACGGAGTTCCTGCACCGGCAGGTAGGTGCCGGTGGGATTGTTCGGGTTGGCGATGAAGACCAGCTTCGTCCGCACCGTGACCCGCGCCAGGATGGCGTCGACATCGGCGGTCTCGTTGCGTTCGGGCGCGACGACCGGCGTGGCCCCGGCCGCCAGGATCTGGATCCGGTAGACCAGGAAACCGTGCTCGGTGTAGATCGCCTCGTCACCCGGCTTGAGGTAGGTCTGGCACAGGAGGCCGAGCAGTTCGTCGGACCCGTTCGAGGCCAGGATGTTGGCCGCGTTGAGGCCGTGCGCCGCCGCGATCGCCTCGCGAAGCCTGCGCGCCTCCCCGTCCGGATAGAGCTCGAGCTTGCCAGAGGCCTCCGCGAGGGCCGCAGCCACCCGGGGAGACGGACCGAGCGGCGTCTCGTTGGACGACAGCTTGTACACCTTGGCCGCGCCCGGGGCCTCGTTTCGGCCCGGCACATAGGCGGCGATCGACAGGATGCCCGGTTTCGGCTCGGGCCGGTTCGGTTTCGCGTCGGCACTCATGGCGGCGAAGGCTCCGGTGGATTCCGGCCCCTGCGCCGGCGAGGCGGACATAAACCCGGCAGGCGTCCTTGTCGAGCGCCCGCCTCAGGCCAGCGGCGTGCGCC
>JBATNB010000601.1:0-4383 GCA_049290135.1 Rhizobiaceae bacterium | reverse complement strand
CTGGACGAGCGGCGGAACGGCGCGGCCACGCAGGATCTCCAGGGCGAATTCGGGCGGAACCAGCAGCGCCTCGGACCTGAGGTCCGCGGCGAACGGCAGGCCGAGCGCGCCGGCAAAGGCCCGGTAGAGCGCCTCCTCGCTCATGGCGCCGGAGCAGACGATCTCATCCTTGATCGAGGTTCCGTTGATCTGCGCCAGCATGGCGCGCAGCGCGAGAACGTCGCGCGGCAGATCGGCAATCGCCGCGATTTCGCGCCAATCTTCCGCGCAACTGTCGGGCGGAAGACGCGAGACCGGATGTTCCTCGTTCAGCGGCGTTGTCATCGGCGCCTGCGGGCCGACCAGGGTCGCCGCCTCCTGCCGGCCCGTGGCCGGTCGCTATTCGATGAGGCCATGCCGGATGGCTTCCGCGACCGCCTGGACGCGGTTCACCGCGCCGAGCTTGCGCAACGCCTTGAGCAGATGCCGTTCCGCCGTGTGCTCGGAAATGCCGAGAATGCGCGAGACCTCCCACTCGCTCTTGCCCATGGCCGCCCACTTCAGGCATTCGCGTTCGCGCAGCGTCAACGCCTCGCCTGTCCCGGCTTTCGGCGCGGTCGGCGACACGAGCTCGGCGATGACACGAAATGACGGATCGTGCCCTGACCGGCATCCGGACCGCTCGCGCATTCGCCCCGAGCCAACCATGCCAGCCATCGCCGCGGGTTCGGGCGCGTCCTCGGCAAGCCAGAGCGGGGGACTTGACCGGATGATCGCGCGGGCCGGCATTCCGCGGTTTCCGGCATGGCGACAAACAGAAAGGCGATCCTGCCCAGGCGAAGGCCGGGAGTCGCGGCCGGATCGAAGCAAATCTCCAGATTCAGGAAGATTTGCTGCAACGGCATTGCAATCGATCGATATCGATTTGAAATCCACCCGGTTCATTCCCCCTGGAACCTGATCGACTGTAGTGACACTATTACAAGTGAGTCAACATCTTGATTTCATTTGATTTTGTAATCCGGCGTGAATCCTGCGATATTCAGTTGTTACTAATACACAGGTTGCGTCCGCGGGATTTCATCGCTATTCAGCGCCGGTTGCCTGGCTGCACCGCACGGATCGGATAGGACCATGCCCGGACCCGGATCGAAGACCTTGGGGCTGCTCGCAGCCGCGGCGCTTTCGCTGCCGGTTCTCGCGACAGGCGTCGAGGCGGCAGGCCCGGTGTTCGTCGATCCGTTGGAGCGCGCGGCCCCGCCGACTCTTCCCGCCGACTTCGGCTTCGATTTCGTCGTGGCGACCGATTTCCCGCCGTTCAGCCGGATCGATGCCTCGGGCGTGGTGTCGGGATTCAATGTCGACCTGGCGCGCGAAATCTGCCGGGCGCTGTCGCTGCTCGATCGGTGCCGCATCGCCGCCGTTCCGTTTGCCGAAATCGGGGCCGAACTGGACAGCGGCCGCGCCAATGCCGCGCTCGCCGGCATCGCCATGACGGCGGAGAACCGCGAACGCCATGCCTTTTCGCGGACCTATTTCCAGTTTCCGGCGCGTTTCATCGGCCGCAAGGGCGATGGCCGCCTTCCCGACCTGGACGGCAAGCGGGTGGGCGTGGTCGGCGGCGGCGCCCTGGAGCGGATGCTCAGGGACTTCTTCCCCGAGGCGCGCGTCGTGACCTATTCCCGCCCCGACTGGATGTTCGACGACCTCGGCAAAGGGTCCACGGACCTGGCCTTCGGTGACGGATTGAGCCTGTCGTTCTTCCTGGCGAGCCCGCCGGGAGCGGAGTGCTGCGCCTTTGTCGGCGGCGGCTACCTTGCGCCGGAATATCTCGGCGCCGGTCTTGCCGTGGCCGCGCCGATCGACCAGCCGGCAATACCGGCGGCCATCGACAATGCTCTGATCGAACTGTCGCGCAACGGGACGCTGGAGTCGCTCTACCTGCGCTACTTTCCCGTCGGGCTTTTCTGACCGGCGGCCGGCGCCCAAATCCCGCGCGTCGCCGACGCTCAGGCGCTGCGATGGCGGACGCGGGCGGCAATTTCGACCGCCTCGGCGATCCGCGCATCGATCCTCAGGCGGGTCCGGAGCAGCTGGAGCACCCGCAATTCCTCATTGCGCATCGCGCGGTCGGAGATGGCGACCTCAAGCGCCAGTGCGTAGGCGGTCTCCCGCAGATGCGCCGGGATCGTGCTTTCGGCAAGCGTCAGCACGACGTTGAGGCCGTTATCGCGCGCCAGCAGCTTCTGGCACGCCTTCGCCGCCGGGATCACATGGTCCTCGTCGAAGCCGTCGAAACAGGGGAAGGACCTGATGATCGATCCGATCCTTTCCAGTTCCGGATCCACCATGGCGTTGTCCGATGCGGAGACAACCACCATCAGATAGATCATCACTTCCTGGGCCGTGGGCTGCGACATCGGGTTCTCCATCGAATGACCGTAATTAGGACCCCGGCCCACGGCCCGCAAGTCGCAAGGCATGCGCGATTGACGCAAGGCGCGCCCGACAATAGGGTCCGCCGCCTTTAGACCCCGCGAAAACCGGAATTCCAGCATGCCCGCAGCGCCCGTCGCCCTCGACCCGGCCATTCTCAACGCGTCGGCGAACGCGAAAGCGTGGGCATTCGAGGAAGCACGGAAGATCATCAGGCGCTACGAAAAGTCCGGGTTTCCCGAAACCATCCTGTTCGAGACCGGCTACGGACCGTCCGGCCTGCCGCATATCGGCACGTTCGGCGAAGTGGCGCGCACGACGATGGTGCGCCACGCGTTCCGCGTGCTGACCGAGGACAAGGTGGCGACGCGCCTGCTGTGCTTCTCCGACGACATGGACGGGATGCGCAAGATCCCCGACAATGTGCCCGACCGGGCGTTCCTGGAGCCGCACCTGCACAGGCCGCTGACCTCCGTGCCCGATCCGTTCGGCGGCCAGTATGAGAGTTTCGGCCACCACAACAATGCGATGCTGCGCCGATTCCTCGATACGTTCGGCTTCGACTACGAGTTCGCCAGCGCGACCGACTACTACAGGGCAGGCCGCTTCGACGAGGTGCTGCTGCGCGCCGCCGAACGCTACGACGCGATCATGGCGGTGATGCTGCCGACGCTCGGCGAGGAACGCCAGGCGACCTACAGCCCGTTCCTGCCGATTTCGCCGACGACGGGCCGCGTGCTCTACGTGCCGATGAAGAAGGTCGACGCCAGGGCGGGAACCATCACGTTTGCCGACGAAGATGGGACGGACGTGACGCTTCCGGTCACCGGCGGGCGGGTCAAGCTGCAATGGAAGCCGGATTTCGGCATGCGCTGGGCCGCGCTCAACGTCGATTTCGAGATGTTCGGCAAGGATCACCAGACCAATGCGGTGATCTACGACCGCATCTGCGAGATTCTCGGCGGCCGCGCACCGGAACATTTCGTCTACGAGCTATTCCTCGACGAGTTCGGCCAGAAGATTTCCAAGTCGAAGGGCAACGGGCTGACCATCGACGAGTGGCTCGCCTATGCGCCGACCGAGAGCCTGTCGCTCTACATGTTCCAGAAGCCGAAGACCGCCAAGCGGCTGTTCTTCGATGTCATTCCGCGCGCCGTCGACGAATATTACCAGCACCTGGCGGCCTATCCGCGCCAGGACTGGGACCAGCGCCTGGCCAATCCGGTGTGGCACATCCATGGCGGAGAACCTCCGGCGATCGACCTGCCGGTCTCCTTCGGCATGCTGCTCAACCTCGTCAGCGCATCGAACGCGGAGAACGCCTCGGTGCTGTGGGGCTACATCCTTCGCCACCTGCCCGGCATCACGCCGGACAACCACCCCGAACTCGACCGGCTCGTGCATTTCGCCATTCGATACTATGCCGAACGGGTCAAGCCGGCCAAGTCGTTCCGCGCGCCGGACGCGGTCGAGCAGCAGGCGCTTGCCCGTCTGGCGCGAACGCTTCGCGACCTTCCCGAGGCAAGCGACGCGGAAGGCGTCCAGAACGCGGCGCTCGAGGTCGGCCGCGGCGTCGAGCGCTACCAGGACCATTCGCGCCAGGGCCCGACCGGCGGTCCCGGTGTCTCCGGGGCGTTCTTCCAGATGTTCTACGAGATCGTCCTCGGACAGGAGCGCGGCCCACGGTTCGGCTCGTTCGCCAGCCTCTACGGCCTGCCGGAGACCGCCGCCCTCATCGAGGACCGGCTTTCAGCAGCGGCCTGAACAGGCCGTCTCCAACCGACCAGAGGCCGCGTTGCGCCGCGCGCGCGGCTTTGGCGAGCACGGCGTATCGCTCATCCTCCGCCTCCGCCCAGCCCTGACCGGCGAGCCATTCGGCGACATCGGCGCCGGCAATGGTGCATTCGGTGACGACGGGTTCGCCGTCGGCCGAGGGCTCGGCCGGGATCCGGCATTTCAGCGTGCGCC
>JBATNB010000600.1:0-7430 GCA_049290135.1 Rhizobiaceae bacterium | reverse complement strand
GCGTTTGCGCTGTGCCGTCCGCCCGGCCACCACGCGGCCCGCGACATGTATGGCGGCTACTGCTTCTTCAACAATGCCTCGGTGGTGGCCGACATGTTCCGTTCCGACGGCGCGGCGCGCGTCGCCGTGCTCGACATCGACTTCCACCATGGCAACGGCACGCAGGACATCTTCTGGGAGCGCGGCGACGTGTTCTTCGCCTCGCTGCACGGGCATCCGGAGGACGCCTATCCCTATTTCATCGGCTACGCCGACGAGCGCGGCGCCGGCGCGGGCGAGGGGACGACGGCGAATTATCCGATGCGGCCCGGCACCGGCTACGGCGAATGGTCCGCCGCGCTCGACCATGCCATCGCCCGGATTCGCGCCTTCGGCGCCGAGGCGCTGGTCGTCTCGCTCGGCGTCGACACCTACAAGGAGGATCCGATCTCGTTCTTCCGCCTCGACAGCCCGGATTTCACCGATTGCGGCCGCCGCATCGCCCGCCTCGGCCTGCCGACCGTGATCTGCATGGAAGGCGGCTATGCCATCGAGGCGGTTGGCGTGAACACGGTCAATGTGCTGGAGGGGTTCAACGATGGCTGAGGTGCGCCGGGTCACCGTCGCGGTGACGCAATTTGCCTGTGGCGACAATGCGGCGGCGAACGCCGACAGGGCCGAGGCGCTGGTGCGCCGCGCCGCAGCGGCCGGCGCCAATGTGGTGCTGGTGCAGGAACTGTTCCGCGACCGCTATTTCTGCAAGATCGAACGGCGCGACCGGCTGGCGCTCGCCGCGCCGTTCAGCGGCAATGCGCTGGTCGCCCGGTTTTCCGCGCTGGCCGGGGAACTCGGCATCGTGCTGCCGGTGAGCTTTTTCGAGGAAGCCGGCCAGGCGCTGTTCAATTCCGTCGCCGTCGCCGATGCCGACGGCCGCGTTCTCGGCCTTTATCGCAAGTCGCACATTCCCGACGGGCCGGGCTACGAGGAGAAATACTACTTCTCGCCCGGCGACACCGGATTTCGCGTGTGGGACACCGCCTTCGGCCGCATCGGCGTCGGCATCTGCTGGGACCAGTGGTTTCCCGAGGCCGCGCGCGCCATGGCGCTGATGGGCGCGGAACTGCTGATCTACCCGACCGCCATCGGCTCGGAGCCGCCGGCGCCCGGCTATGACAGCCAGCCGCACTGGGAAACGGTGATGCGCGGCCACGCCGGCGCCAACATCATGCCGCTGGCGGCCGCCAACCGCATCGGCACTGAACCGGAGGAAGACGGGCGCACCGTCACCTTCTACGGCTCGTCCTTCATCGCCGGGCCGACCGGCGAGATCGTCGCCAAGGCGTCGCGCGATGGCGAGGAGGTGCTGACCGCGACGTTCGACCTTGGCGAAATCGCGTCGATGCGCCGGGCCTGGGGCGTGTTTCGCGACCGAAGGCCGGAGCTTTACGGCGCCCTTGGCACGTTTGACGGCGGCAACTGAGGCGGACGGCGACCGGGCCAGTCCGTCATCCGGTGATAGGCCTCGGCGAGATTGAGCATCAGCGCGTCCTCGCCGCGCCGCCCGAACAGCTGGAAGCCGGCGGGAAGCCCCGCCGAGCCGAACCCCGCCGGCAACGCCACGGCCGGCAGGCCGACGATCGACACCGGCATCACCACGGCCATCCACTGATGGTAGGTGTCCATCTTCCGGCCGCCAACCGTGGACGGCCAGTGCAGGCCGGCATCGAACGGGAAGACCTGGGCCGAGGGCAGCACCAGGCCGTCGAAGCGCGCAAACAGGCGCGCCAGCACGCTGTTCCACGCGGTTCGCGCCACGCTCGCCTCATGCACGGCATCGGCGGAGAGCGACAGCCCGTTCTCGACCTCCCACACCGCTTCCGGCTTCAGCCGCGCCCGTTCGGCCGGCGCGCGGAACAGCGGCTTCAATTCGTTGGCGACCGCGAAGTGGCGAAGCGTCAGCCAGGCCTGCCACAGCCGCTCGGGATCGAAGTCCGGGACGATCGGCTCGACGGCGACGCCGAGGCGCTCGAACACGCCGAGCGCGGTTTCGGTGAGTTCGAGGATGCCGGGCTCCATTGGAAAGAAGCCGTTCCAGTCGCCGAGCCAGCCGATCCGCAGGCCGGAGACCGGCCGCGCCAGGTCTTCCGTGAACGAACGATGCGCCGGCAGCGAATGCGGGAATGTCGGTTCCGGTCCGGCCAACGTGTCGAGCAGCAGAGCGAGATCGCGCGGCGTGCGCGCCATCGGCCCGGACACGGACAATTGGTGCAGGAACGCATCGCCTGTCGGTTCGCTGGGCACGCGTCCATAGGTCGGGCGGAAGCCGTAGACATTGTTGAACGCGGCCGGGTTGCGCAGCGACCCCATCATGTCGGAGCCGTCGGCAACCGCGACGAGGCGCGCGGCAAGCGCCGCGGCCGCGCCGCCGCTCGATCCGCCGGCCGATTTCGCCGTGTCATAGGGATTGCGCGTCACCCCGAACACCGGATTGTAACTGTGCGAACCCAGGCCCCATTCCGGCGTGTTGGTCTTGCCGATGACGATGGCGCCGGCGGCCCGGATGCGGCGCACCATCAGGCTGTCGGCATCCGGCACATGGCCGGCGAAGCTCGGCGAGCCGTAGGTGGTGCGCAGGCCCCTGGTGTCGGCGAGGTCCTTGATGGCGAACGGAATGCCGTGGAGCCAGCCCTGGCTCGGCCTGAGGTCCGCCGCTTCCGCCTCGGCCATCAGTTCGGCGCGCGGACGCAGCGACACGATGGCGTTGAGCGCGGGGTTGACGGCGTCGATGCGCGCCAGCGTCGCGTCCATGAGTTCGGCGGCGCCAAGCGAACCGTCCGCCAGACGGGCCGACAGCGCCGCGGCATCGAGCGACGGGATGGCCGGTGAGTCCATGATGTCAGGTCGCCGGCCGGCGATCGGGCGCGCCATACCAGCCGCCGACCGCCGTCTCGTAGGCCAAGCCGATGCGGAACACATCGGCGTCGCAATAGGTGCGCCCGACGATCTGCATGCCGGTCGGCACGCCGGCGGCGACCCGGCCGGTCGGCACCGACAGGACCGGGCAGCGGCTCATGGCGTTGAATGGCGTCGTCATCACCCAGCCGAGCGTCGGCGCCACCTCCTTGCCGTTGACGATGACGCGGTCGCGCGACTGGTCGTGCTCGGCGGCGACCGTGGGCGAGGAGACGGTCGGGCAGATGAGCGCGTCATGGCGATCGAGGATCGGCCCGAGCGTGTGATACATGCGCGCCACCGTGTCGAGCGCGCCGACGAAGGACTGGGCGCTGCTGGACAGCGACGTCTCGCCGAAATGCAGGGCGTAGCTGGTCAGTTCATCGGCATGAGCGGCAAGCACGTTCGAGATCGCGCCGCCGAACAGATGGGTAAGGTAGGCCATGCAGGCCTCCTGCACCTCCATGCCCCAGCCGATGTCGACCTCCTCGACGATGGCGCCGAGCGAACGCAGCACGTTGGCGGCGGCGTGCGTGTTGGCCTCGACCTCCTTGTCGACCTCGAAACTGCCGAGCGTCATGGACAGCGCGATGCGCATGCCGGCGATCGGCGCATAGGCGTCCGGCAGCACCAGCTTCGGCCGCAGCGCCGCGATGTCGGAAGCATCGGGGCCGCACATCACGTTCTGGAGCAGGATCGTGTCGCGCACGCTGCGCGCCAGCGGCCCGGTATGATTGAAGAAATCGAGGTTGAACGGGGGCTCGTCGGGATTGCGCCCGTAGGGCGGCTTGTAGCCGACCACGCCGCATTGCGAGGCCGGGATGCGGATGGAGCCGCCAATGTCGGATCCGGTGGCAAGCGAGGAGGACCCCGACGCCAGCGATGCCGCCGCGCCGCCCGAGGAACCGCCCGGCGTGAACGCCCCGCTCCACGGATTGCGGGTGACGCCCCACAGCCGCGACCAGGTGACGCCCGAGCAGGAAAACTCCGGCGTGGCGGTGCGCGCATGCACGATACCGCCCTCGGCCAGGATGCGCTGGTTGACGACGCTGGTGTGGCCCGCCACCTGACCGGCAAGCACCAGCGAACCGTTGGAGGTGGGCAGCCCCTCGATGTAGCTCTCGTCCTTGATGCCGACCGGCAGGCCGTCGAGCACGCCCCGCGGCTCGCCCCGGACGTAGCGGTCCTCGGCCGCCTTCGCGGCCTCCAGCGCCTCGTCGAAATAGGTGTAGGTCAGCGCGTTGACGCTCGTCGCGGTCGCTTCGGCCCGCGCAATGACGGCGCGCATCAGCTCGACGGGCGACAGTGCCTTGCGCCGGAAGGCGGCGAGCGCCGCGGTAGCCGGCATGAAGGCCAGGTCCTGGTTGGTCATGGCCGCTCCTTTGCGCCGGGCCGGTGAAAGGGGGCCGCGGCGACGAACGCCGCGGCCCGCATTGTCACTTCTGAACTTCCGTCCAGATCCGGGTGTAGAGCTCGGTCGCTTCCGGCGAGCAGGTCAGCGTGAAGTGCCCCTTGTCGGCGAACTCGGCCGGCACGACGATCTCCGGCGCGGTCTTCAGCTCGTCCGACAGATAGGCTTCCGAACCGGCGATGCCATTGGCGTACTTGGCGAATTCCGAGATCATCGCGGCGTTCTGCGGGTCCATGATGAAGTTCATGAACAACTTGGCATTGTCGACATTCTTGGCGTCCTTGAGGATCGCCACGGAATCCATCCAGATGCCGTAGCCTTCCTTCGGGTAGCCGTACTTGATGTCCTGGTTCTGCAGCCGCATGCGCAGCGACGCGCCGTTCCAGTTGACGGTGGCGGAATAGTCGCCCTTGGTCATCGCCTCGATGTTGCCGTAGGACATGGCGACCCACTTGTCCTTGGCCGCCACCAGCTTGTCGCGCACCTTCTTCAGCACTTCCAGGTCGGTCGTGCACGGCTCGCCGCCGACATACATGATGGCGAGGGTCATGATGTCGCTCATTTCCGGCACGACGTTGACCTTGCCCACCAGTTCCGCCGGCGGATCGAGGAAGATCGCCGAAGTGTTGATGTCGCCCTTGTAGACGGCGGTGTTGACCGTCATGCCGGTCGTGCCCCACTGCCACGGAATGGTGAACTTGCGGCCCGGATCGAACGGCACGTCGACCCACTTCGGATCGACATTCTTGAAATTCTCCATCTGGTCGGGGCGCGCCTCGAGCAGCAGGCCTTCTTCGACCCAGATCGGAACATAGTTGGCCGACGGCACGACGATGTCGAAGCCGTGGCCGCCCTGGCGCACCTTGGCCAGCGCGGAATCGTTGGAATCATAGTCCGTGACGGTGACCTTGACCTTGTGGGTCTCCTCGAACTTCTTGATCATCTCCGGACTGGTGTAATTGCCCCAGTTGAAGATGTTGAGCTCGCCGTCGGCGTAGGCCGCGGTCGATGCCGCAAACAGCGCGGCGGTCGAGATCGTCGCAAGTCGCAGTTTCATCTCAGTCCTCCTTCAATGGCGGGAACCTCTTTCCCTGCTGGCGAAAAAGAAGATCGTCACCACCACGACCGACAGCAGCAGGAACAGCGTCGAGATGGCGTTGATCTCCGGCGTGACGATGCGGCGCAATTGGCCGAGCATGTAGGTAGGCAGCGTATCCTGTCCGCCCGACTTGACGAATTCGGTGATGACGACGTCGTCGAGCGAGACGACGAAGGCGAGCATGAGGCCGGCGAGAATTCCCGGCCACAACAGCGGGAAGGTGACGCGCCGGAACGTGCGCCACGGCGTGGCGTAGAGGTCGGCGGCCGCGGTCTCCAGCGTCAGGTCCATGCTTTCCAGCCGCGCCCGGATGGGCAGGTAGGCAAACGGAATGCAGAATGCCGTGTGCGCGGCGATCAGGTAGCCAAGCCCGGTGTAGCCGGTCCAGATCTTGATGCGCGAGAACACGATCAGCAGCGCCACCGCCGTGACGATCTCCGGCACCATCAGCGGCTGGTTGATGAAGGCGTATTTGAAGGTGAGCCCGCGATAGGGCGCCGTGCGCGTGGTCGCGAGCGCGGCCATCGTCGCCGCGACGGTGGCGATGGCGGCGGCGGCGGCGGCGATCCGCAGCGAGCGCAGCGACACTTCCAGGATATGCTCGTTGTTGAGCGCCTTCTCGAACCAGCGCAGCGAGAACCCCTGCCAGATGGCGATGGAATCCCCCGCATTGAAGGAGAATGCCACCAGCGTGGCGATCGGCAGGTAGAGCGCGAAGAAGCAGAACGCCGCGATCAGGGCGAATCCCGGCTGGCGCCTGATGTCGAAGCGCCTAGCCATGCGCGCCTCCGCCCCGACGCCCGGCGTTGCGCACATAGACGAGTAGCGACGCCATGACGAGCGCCATCAGCGTCAGCGACAGCGCCGCCCCGAGCGGCCAGTTGCGGCCCTGGCCGAACTGCAGCTCGATGAGATTGCCGATCATCAGATTCTTGCCGCCGCCGAGCACGCGCGGCGTCACATAGGCGCCGAGCGAGGGGATGAACACCAGGATCGACCCGGCGATGATGCCCGGCTTCACCAGCGGCACGATGATGCGGCGCAGCACCTGGAACCGCCCGGCATAGAGATCGTAGCCGGCCTCGACGAGGCGGAAGTCGAGCTTCTCCAGCGCCGCGTAGAGCGGCAGCACCATCAGCGGCAGGTAGACATAGGTCATGCCGAGCATGATGGCGAAGTCGGTGAACATCATCTGGATCGGCGCGTCGATCAGCCCGGCCTTCATCAGCACGGTGTTGAGCAGGCCCTCGTTGCGGATGACTTCCTGGATGGCGAAGGTGCGGATGAGCAGGTTGGTCCAGAACGGAATGGTGATGAGGAACAGCCAAAGGTCGCGCCGGTGCCGGGGCCGCGTGGCGATGAAGTAGGCGGTCGGAAAGCCGAGCACGAGCGTGATGATCGTCGTTGCCATCGACAGCTTGATCGAGCGCCAGAAGATCGACAGGTGCGCGTCGGCGAACGACAGCGTGTCGTCGAAGATGTCGCGCTCCAGGAACACCGAGAACCAGCCCTTGCCGGAGAATCTCCAGATCACGTCGCCATAGGGTCCGGGGGTCAGGAACGAGTAGAGGACGGCGATGCCGAGCGGCCCGATGGCGGCGAACAGGATGATGGTGAGCGCCGGCGCCGACAGCAGCCACCGACCGGCGATGTCCCGGCGTCGCGCGGCCTCAGCTGTCGGGTTTCCATTGTCCATGGTCAGTCCCTGAGGACCTGTGGCGCGCCAGGGGCGATGGCGATCGCCACGGCATCGCCGGCGGCGAATTCCGGGCCGCCCCGCCGGCTCTGGTTGCGCACGATGAACAGCCCGCCGGATGCCAGGCGGACGCGGAAATGCGTGTCGTTGCCGGAATAGATCACCGTTTCCACCAGGCCCGAGAGGCCATCCCGCCCGTTGGCGGGCGCAAGGTCGGCATGCTCCGGCCGCACCACCACGGTGACGCGCGTTCCGGCTTGCGGTGCGTCGGCGGATTGCGCCGTCAGCACGGC
>JBATNB010000599.1:0-2394 GCA_049290135.1 Rhizobiaceae bacterium | reverse complement strand
GAGCAGCTTCAGCCGTTCCGAGATCGCGCCCTTCTTGCCGAGCGCGGCGACGCGCACGGCTTCCAGCGCCGCCTCGTCGGCCGCGGCGGCGATGGCGTCGAGAATGTCGCGTTCGATCTGATCGGGTTCGTTCATGGCATTGCCTGTTCAAACAAGGAAAAACCCGCGCCGGCCCTGCCAGCGCGGGTTTCCCAAATCATGCGTGGAATGGTTCGGGAAGCGCTGGGCTCAGGCGACAGCGCTTTCAAACTCGTTCGGCGTCTTGGCCTTGAGGTACTCCAGCGCCGACTTCGCCTTCTCCACCAGCGCGGCGAACGCCGCCGGCTCGGCAATGGCGAGATCGGACAGGAGCTTGCGGTCGACCTCGACGCCGGCCTTGTTGAGGCCGTCGATCAGGCGGCCATAGGTCATGCCATGCTCGCGGACAGCGGCGTTGATGCGCTGGATCCACAGGGCGCGATAGTTGCGCTTCTTCACGCGCCGGTCGCGCGTGGCGTACTGCATGGACTTCTCGACCGCCTGCTTGGCGGTGCGGATGGTGTTCTTGCGACGGCCGTAGAAGCCCTTGGCGGCCTTCAGGACCTTCTTGTGCTTGGCGTGGGCGGTGACGCCCCGTTTGACGCGTGCCATGTCAATCGCTCCTTCAGGTTCAGTTGCCGTAGGGCAGGAAGTAGGTGACGACCTTCTTGCCGTCAGGTTCGGCCAGAACCATGGTGCCGCGGGCGTCGCGAATGAACTTGTTGGTGCGCTTGATCATGCCGTGGCGCTTGCCGGCGGCCTGCGCCTTGACCTTGCCGGTCGCGGTGACCTTGAACCGCTTCTTGGCAGCGGATTTCGTCTTCATCTTGGGCATTTTGCTCTCCTTGAGGCGGCGCAAGCGACGACGTGATCGTGCGCCAAGCATTGAGAACCGCCACGGCATGCCCTGCCGGACGGTTCGGGACGCGGCTCGATATACGCAATCCGGCCCGGTGGCAAGGGCCAAGCGCGCCTACCAGAGCCGCGCCAGCACCGGGATGACGCCCTGCTCCTGCAGCAACCGGGCAAGCCCGAACAGGGCATAGGGCACGAAGAAGGACAGGGCGTAGAAGAAGGTGCGCGCCAGATGCCGCGGCGAGGCCTCGACCGTGGCCGGCGAATGCCACAGGGAGGGGGCGGGAAAGAAGCGCGGCACGCGGGCGGCGTAGGCCTCGAAGGCGGCGCCGAATTCCGGGGCGAGAAAATGTTCCTCGCGGCGGATGACGAACTGGAAATAGACGCCGGTGATGATCGCGAACACCAGGGACAGAATGAGCGATCCGGAAAAGGCGCCGACCCCGGCCGCCGCGACGGTTGAGAAGAGGTAGAGCGGATTGCGGGTGATCGAATAGGGGCCGTCGGTGACCAGCGCCCTGGCCTTGCGCCCGCCGATGTAGAGCGTCGCCCACAGCCGACCCATCATGCCGAACAGCACCAGGATCGCGCCGGCGGCGATGATGGATTCACGCACGATGTCGGCGGCGAGGCCGCCCTGCCAGGCCGACGCGACGAAGGCGCTGAGGCCGAGCACGACGAAGTTGGCCGCCTTGAACAGGGCGATGCGCCAAACATGATAGATGCGCAGCGCCTCGGCTTCGCCGTTCATGAGCGTTCCCCGGCCGATCCGGCCTATTTCGGCGCGAGCACCATCTGCATCTGCCGGCCTTCCAGGCGCGGCTCGGCCTCGACCTTGGCGATCGGGCCCAGTTCCTCGCGCACGCGGTTGAGAAGCTCCATGCCGATTTCCATATGGGCCATCTCGCGGCCACGGAAGCGCAGCGTCAGCTTGACCTTGTCGCCTTCCTCGAAGAACCGGCGCACCGCCCGCATCTTGACCTCGTAATCGTGGTCGTCGATGTTCGGCCGCATCTTGATCTCCTTGATCTCGACGACCTTCTGGTTGCGTCGAGCCTCGGAGGCCTTCTTCTGCGTCTGGTATTTCAGCTTGCCCAGATCGACGATCTTGCACACCGGCGGTTCGGCATTGGGCACGATCTCCACGAGATCGAGCCCGGCCTCCTCGGCGAGCGCGAGCGCTTCGCCGATCGGAACGATTCCGCGGTTCTTGCCTTCGTCGTCGATGAGCTGGACACGGGGGACGCGAATGTCGCGGTTGGAGCGCGGCCCGTCCTTGACGGGGGCGGCGGCTTTGAATGGCCTGCGAATGGGCGTGGTCTCCTGGTCATTGAGCCTGCCGGCTATGGTTCCCGCCGACGGGGCTGTCAATAGCATGGCTGCACGAAAAAAGCACCCGGGACGCGACGGGCCTGAACGAGGGCGGCACGACCGCGTCCGCGGCGGCGGATTCCGGTGAGCGACGCCACCGCCCACACGCTTCAGGCCGGCGGCGAGCGCATCGCCTGCCTCGTGCGGCAG
>JBATNB010000598.1:0-2592 GCA_049290135.1 Rhizobiaceae bacterium | reverse complement strand
GGGTGGTTGTGGACCAGAATCACCGCGCTGGCCGAATGCTCAAGCGCGCGGCGCACCACCTCGCGCGGATAGACCGGCGTATGGTCGACCGTGCCTTCGCCCTGGACCTCGTCCGCGATGAGGCCGTTTTTCTTGTCGAGGAACAGGATGCGGAACTGCTCACGCGGGTTGAAGCCCATCGTGGTGCGGCAATAGTCGAGGACCTGGCTCCATGACGACAGCGGCGTGCGCCGGGCAATTTCGCCGCGCGCCATGCGGCTGGCCGCCGCCGCCACCGCCTTGAGTGCCGTGACCGCGCCATCGTTGATGCCGTCGATCTCCCGCAGCCGGGGCACGGGAGCGCCAAGCACTTCGGCGAGCGATCCGAAGCGCTTGATCAGGGACTTGGCGATGCCCTTGGTGTCTCGGCGGGGCAGGGCGGCAAACAGCAGCAACTCCAGGAGTTCGTAGTCCGGCAGCGCATCCGGCCCGTTTTTCAGGAAGCGGGCGCGCAATCGCTCCCGGTGGCCGGCGTTGGGGTTGGGTTCGCGCGCCGCCGCGCCGATCAGTGGCGTAGCCGGCCCTTCGGCCAGGAAACGGCGTTCATCGGTTGCGTCGTCGTCCATCCTGCCGCCCGGCTGCATGAAACCCAAGGTTTAACGATAGCCAACCTTGCCATCCCCGGAAATGGCCGCGCGGCGAAATCAAGCGATTTCTTTTGGAATCCGGTCGATCGACGCGGCCGGAACCGGCGCCGGGCCGGTCATCCCGGGCCGGTCATCCGAGGCCCGGCGTATCCAATTGCCTGGGCGACAGCGTGAACACCTCGCACCCGGTCTCCGTCACGCCGACCGTATGCTCGTACTGCGCCGACAGCGACCGGTCGCGGGTCACCGCGGTCCAGCCATCGCCGAGCACCTTCACATGCGGCCGGCCGATGTTGATCATCGGCTCGATGGTGAAGATCATGCCCGGGCGCATCTCCACGCCCTCAGAAGGGCTGCCATAGTGCAGGATGTTGGGCGCGTCGTGGAACAGCCGCCCAAGCCCGTGGCCGCAGAAATCCCGCACGACCGAGCAGCGCTCGCGCTCCGCATAGGTCTGGATGGCCGCGCCGATCGCACCGGTCTTCGCACCGGGCCGGACCGCGTCGATGCCGCGCATCAGGCTCTCGTAGGTCACTTCGCAGAGCCGTTCGGCGGCCCGCTTGATCGAACCGACCGGGTACATGCGGCTGGAATCGCCATGCCAGCCATCGACGATGTAGGTCACGTCGATGTTGACGATGTCGCCGTCGCGCAGCGGCTTGTCGTCGGGAATGCCATGGCAGACGACATGGTTGATCGAGGTGCAGCTCGATTTCTTGTAGCCGCGGTAGTTGAGCGTGGCCGGCAGCGCGCCGCGGTCGCGGCCGAAATCATGCACGAACCGGTCGATCGCCGCCGTGGTCAGTCCCGGCTGCACCATGGGGACCAGTGCGTCGAGACACTCCGCCACGAGGCGGGAGGCACGGCGCACGCCGGCAAATCCCTCCGCGCCGTGGAGCTTGATGTGGCCATTGTTGCGCAGCGGCGCGGCCGAGGCGTCGACATAGGTGATCATGATGACCGCCACCGGCCCCTGTTCGCCGGCCTCTGTCGGACAGAATCGTCCGACGCTTCATCCGGAAGGAAAATGGTACGCCCAAGGGGAATCGAACCCCTGTTACCGCCGTGAAAGGGCGGTGTCCTGACCGCTAGACGATGGGCGCGCCCGCAGCGGATATAATCGCGTTCGCTGTGAGGGGCAACCCCGCCGGAGCGTGTTTTCAGCGGCTCTTTTTCTTCTTCGCCGAACGGCAGCGCCAGTTCCAGTCGCGCTCCGGACCGACATCGATATGCACGGATTCGGTATGGCAATAGGTGCCCACGCCGCCCCGGCCCGACATGGTGCGGGCATAGCGGGCGAGTTCCCACTTGCCGACGCCGGAGATCTGGATGTCGGCCGCCGCGCAGGTCATGTGCAGCGATTTCCTTGCGCCGCGCACCCGCTTGTTGTGCGAGGGGCTGCGATAGCCGGAGGTCACCACGACACGCTTGCCGTAGTGGCGCTCGATCAGCCGAAGCTGGCGGACCAGTTCCGGCTTGAGGCATTTGGTGTCGACGCCGTCATGCTGGATGAGCAGGCCGTTCGGCGCCAGGCGCGCCAGGCCGGCGGCGGAGGCGACACGGACCGGCGGATCGAGGTCCTCGTTCACGTCGATGTCGGAATCGTCATCGATGCCGGAGCGGCGCTTGATCTCGAACAGCGACGACTGGCGTACGCCGGGAAGCGCTTCGCCGGTCAGCGCCTCGCGCAGCGAGCCGCCGGAATCGGGCGAGGCGGAGGCCAGCACGATGGCGTTGCGTGAATTGCGCGGCGCCGCCACCGCTGCGGCCGGCTTGGGAGCGGTCGTCTTCGAATTGCCGAACAGCGAAGCGAGCAGGCCGGTCTTTTTCGGCGGCGCCGCGCTGTGATCGTTCTCGAACACCGGCTCGGCGCTGCGGTCGGCTTTCAGCACCGGCTCATTGGCGGCCTGGCGGACCGCGGTTGCGATCGGTGCCGGCGAGGGTACGACCGCGGCAAGTTCCACCG
>JBATNB010000597.1:0-2159 GCA_049290135.1 Rhizobiaceae bacterium | reverse complement strand
CTCGTAGGCCGGCAATGGCAGGTCCCCGGCATGGGGCAGGCGGACGACGGGAAGGCGCAGGGTCATGATGCGATATTCACCGCGAGGATCGCCCGGTCAACCCGCCGCGGCCCGCCGCAGCGCTTCGATGTCGATGCGGCGCATCGACATCAGCGCCGGCCAGACCTTCGCCGCCGCCGGACCGGACAGGAGCGCCGTCGCCGGTTCGGGCACGATCTGCCAGGACAGGCCGAACCGGTCCTTGCACCAGCCGCACATCGATTCCGCGCCGCCATCGGCGGTGAGCGCGTCCCAGAGACGGTCGGTCTCGGCCTGGTCCGCCGTGCTCACCGCGATCGACACGGCCTCCGACAGCGCGAACATCGGCCCGCCATTGAGGATCCGGTAGGGCGTGCCGGCCAGCGTGAAGTCGACGACCATCGCCGCGCCAGGCGTGCCGTGCGCGCTGCCTTCCGGGTAACGGCCAACCGATTCGATGCGGGATCCGGGCAGCAGCGACACGTAGAACTCCGCCGCCGCCTCGCCCTGTTTGTCCATCCAGATGCAGGTCCGCGCCTTGCCAATCATGATCCTGTCCTTCCCTCACAATGTCCGGGCGAGCGCCTCGAGCTGGTCGGTGACCGCGCCCCAGCCGGCGAAGAAGCCCATGTCCTCGTGGCGTTTCGTGTCGGCGACGGAGAAATGGCGCACCGCGGCACGGTAGTCGGTCCTGCCCGGCCCGGCATCGGCGAAGGTGACGATGGCAACGATGAAGGGATGCTCCGAGGGCTCCCATGCGCGGGAAAACGCGTCGGTGAAGACGATCTTCTCGTTCCGGACGATCTCCAGCCAGACATGGCGGACCAGCGAGGTCTCGCCATCGGGTCCATGCATGTCGGCATGGTTGTGGCCGCCTGGGTGGAAGTCCATGTCGGCGACGGGAATGGTCCACGGTTTCGGCGTGAACCACTGGCTGAGCAGTTCGGCGCTGGTCCAGCAGCGGAAGACCTTGTCGCGCGGCGCATCGAGGATGCGATGGAGAACCAGTTCGCGGTCGGCCGGGAACGGCCTGGCAGTGTCCATCATCGCGTGTCCTTCCCTCCGTCAGGTGGCCGCATGACCGGCGTGGCGTTCGACATGCCGGGCGAAACTGTCGAGAATGGCCTGCCAGCCGTTCTTCTGCATCTCGACCGGGTTCTGCGTTTCGGCGTCGAAGGCGACGCGCACCGTGACGCCGTCCGCCCCGTCATGGAATTCGACGCGCGCCTCGCGGTCGCCGAAGGCGTATTCGATCAGCCTTTTCGGCTCGACCGCCGTATAGGTTCCGGCGAAATCGAACCCGAAGCTGCCATCCCTGGCTTCCATGCGAGAGGAAAAGGCGCCGCCGACCCGCAAGTCGACGCTCGACTTCGTGGTGTGCCAGTCATCGGAGGCGGCGTTCCAGGCAACGATGTCCTCAGGCGAGACATAGGCTTTCCAGACGGCATCGATCGGCGCGCGCACCCTCTTCTCGACGGTGATCCGCATGGCATTCTCCCTCTATTCTGCCTGCCGCCGTTGCGGTCAGGAGGTCGTCGGTCGAACTCAGCCGGGTGCTTTCGACCCGGCGAAATTGATGATCCACGGTGTGCCGAACCGGTCGGTGAACATGGCGAAGGCCTCGGCCCAGAACGTCTCGCCGAACGGCATGGACACCTTGCGGGCGTCGGCCGACAATTCGGAAAAGACACGTTCGGCCTCCGCCTTGCTGGGCGGCGAAAGAGCGACCGAGAAACCGCGCGGCGCTTCGTAGTAGGGCGCGGGCGCGTCGGAGGCCATCATGATGGTGTTGCCGATCTTCACGGCCATGTTCATGACCGCGTCGCCATCGCCGGGCATGCGGCTGTCGACCGGCGCATCCTTGTTGGTGAACACGCCGGACACTTCGCCGCCGAGCACGCGGGCGTAGAAGGTCATTGCCTCCAGGCAATCGCCGTTGAAATTCAGGTAGACGGTCGGCTCCACAGTATTATCCCCTCAGCTTTGCACTTTGAACAGCAGCACGACGTACCGCCTCAGATGGTCGACCATGTCGCGGGCGACGCCGGGACCGCCGCCGGCCTTGGCCAGGATGAAGGCCCCCTGCAGCGCGGCCTGGGTGAACTGCGCCAGGCTTTCGGGCGTCCAGCCGGCGTCCGGGC
>JBATNB010000596.1:0-3750 GCA_049290135.1 Rhizobiaceae bacterium | reverse complement strand
GGCGCAGGGCACGCCTCGCCGCGACAAGGGCGATTACTGCTTGGCCTTGCGCACGGCGATGATCGACTCGTAGGCGTCGTGCGTGATCGGAGCGAAACCGGCGGTTTCGCCGGCGGCCATGTTGTAGGCGCACTGCTTGTCCTTGGCGTGCAGGCCCTGCAGGAACTCGGTGACCTTGGTCTTCACATCGGCCGGCAGCGCGCGGCGCAACACGATCGGGCCTTCCGGGATCGGCTTCGACTTCCAGATCTCGACAAGATCGTTCATGTCGACAAGGCCGGCGTCCACGGCCTTGCGCAGCGCGCCGGAATTGTAGCCGTCTTCCCACTTGCCTTGGCCGTCGGCCCAGGTCACGCCGCCGTTGACGTCGCCGTTCTTCACCGCGACGATGGTCTGCTCGTGACCGCCGGTGAACACCACTTCGCCGAAATAGGCGCCGTTCTCCATCGACGCGCCGGTGGCTTCCGGGATTTCGATCGACGGGATCAAATAGCCCGAGGTCGAATTCGGATCGCCGAAGCCGAACTTCTTGCCCTTCATGTCGGCAAGCGAGGCGATGCCGCTGTCCTTGCGGGCAAAGCCGATCGAATGATAGGCGAACGAACCGTCGAGGTTGGTCTTGACGAGTACGACGTCGACCGCTTCGGGGTTCGTGAGGTAGGTCTTGGCGTAGGCCGAGGCGCCGAGCCAGGCCATGTCGATGGACCCGCCGAGCAGGCCCTGGATCACGCCGTCGTAGTCGGCCGGGGTGAACAGCTTGGTTTCGACGCCGAGCAGGTCCTGGACATAAGCGCGCACGCACTCATTGGAGGTCAGGCGGTCCTGGGCGTTCTCGCCGCCGAGGATGCCGATGCGGAATTCCTTCAGGTCCTCGGCGACCGCGGGGACGGCTGCGAGGACGGCAAGAAGCGCGGTTGCGCCGAGCAGGGCCTTCTTCAACATGGTGTCTCTCCTTTTTGCCGGCGTCAGCCGGCTTTCCTCGGGAATGTCGGCCCGTGACGCAGGCCGGGCGATCGGGCGTCAGTTGGCCAGGGGGCCGATGGCGCGCTCGGATGCGAACGCCGGCTTCAGTGCCGGCAGGAAGTCGATCGAGGTCGACGTGATGCTCTCGGAAACGCCGTGCCCCTCGGAATCGGCGCCATAGATCATGGCCAGCGCCTGGCGCGTCAGCAGTTCCGGCGCGCCGTCGAAGACGATTTCGCCGTGCGCCATGCCGATGATGCGTTCGCAATAGGTGCGCGCGGTGTCGAGCGTATGCAGGTTGGTGATGACGGTGATGCCGTCGCGGCGGTTCACGTCGCGCAACGCATCCATGACGATCTGGGCGTTGAGCGGATCGAGCGAGGCGATCGGCTCGTCCGCCAGCAGCATCTTCGGCGATTGCATCAGCGCGCGCGCGATCGCCACGCGCTGCTGCTGGCCGCCGGACAGTGCCTCGGCCCGCTTCGGGGCGTTTTCGGCGACGCCGAGCCGTTCGAGAATGTCGATGGCGCGCAGGATGTCGCCGCGCGGCCAGATGTCGAACATCGTGGCAAACGTGGAACTGAGGTTCAGAGTGCCATGCAGCACGTTCGACACGACATCCAGCCGCGGCACGAGGTTGAATTGCTGGAAGATCATCGCGCAATCGCGCCGCCAGGCGCGCAGTGAGGGGCCTTTCAGCGCGGAGACTTCGACATCGCCATACCGGATCGCCCCTTCGGAAGGATCGATCAGGCGGTTGATCATGCGCAGCAGCGTGGACTTCCCCGCGCCGGACCGGCCGATCACGCCGACCATTTCGCCGTCGCGAACCGAAAGCGTGACTTTCTTCACCGCGGTCTTCTGTCCGAAGCGGCGCGTGACATTCCGGATTTCAAGCATGATCGACTCCCGCGGAAACACCTGTCGCGGGAACAGCGCTAGTGGCCTGGCATGAAGCGTCGATGTCGAGTGGGTGACAATTGGATGACTTCCCCAACCGTCACGCGGCGTTCTCGTGGCGATCGAGGAAGGCGTCGACGGCGAGGTTGCGGAAATCCTCGAGCGCGCCGCGCAGGCGGTCATGCTCCCAGTCCCACCAGGCCAGCCGCCGCAGGCGTTCCGCCGTCCTTTCATCGAAGCGGCGGCGGATGACCCGCGCGGGAATCCCGCCGACAATCGAGTACGGTTCCACGTCGCGGGTCACCACGGCACCGGCGCCAATGGCCGCGCCGTCTCCGACGGTCACCCCGGGCAACACGGTCGAGCCGTGCCCCATCCACACGTCATGTCCGATGACGACGCGCTGGTCGCGTCGCCAGGCGAAGAAATCATCGTCGTTGCGGACGTCCGGCCAGTAATCGGCGGCGCGATAGGTGAAATGATGCAGGGTGGCGCGCCAGACCGGATGATTGGGCGCGTTGATGCGGCAGGCGGCGGCGATGTTGGCGAACTTGCCGATCGTCGCGCACCAGGCCATGCCGTCTTCCATGATGTAGGAATAGTCGCCCATCTCGGTCTCGGCGATCCGGCAGCGGGCGGCGACTTCGGTGTATCGTCCCAGGCGCGAATTCGAGACCGAGGCGCTCGGGTCAATCAGGGGCTGTTCGGATAACTTGGTCATGCGGCGGATTTTTCCGGCGCGAACGCGGTGACGTCGATGATGTGGTCGGCGACGGCGTCGCGCACGTCCTCGTCATGGAAGATGCCGAGCAGCGCGACGCCGGCGGCCTTCTTTTCCCCGATCAGCGCGATCACAACCTCGCGGTTTGCCGCATCCAGGGAAGCGGTCGGCTCGTCGAGCAGCAGGATCGGGTGGTCGGTGATGAAACCGCGGGCGATGTTGACGCGCTGTTGCTCGCCGCCGGAAAAGGTCGCCGGAGGCAGGCGCCACAAGCGTTCGGGCAGGTTCAGCCGCCGCAGCATGACGGCGGCGCGGTCGCGCGCCGCGCTCGCCTCGACGCCGCGATGGATCAGCGGTTCGGCGACGATGTCGAGCGAAGACACGCGCGGCACGACCCGCAGAAACTGGCTGACGTAGCCGATCGTGTCCCGCCTGACGGCAAGAACGACACGCGGCGGCGCAACGGCGAGATCGACCTCGGCGCCATTGTGGCGCACGAGAATGCGACCGGTATCGACCGCGTAATTGCCATACAGCATCTTGAGGACCGAGCTCTTGCCGGCGCCGGATGGCCCGCCGAGCACGGCGCATTCGCCGGCGGCAAGCGAAAACGATGCGCCTTCAAGGACAGGAAGCGCGATCCCGCCCTGCAGGTGCATGACAAATCGCTTGGCGACGTTTTCGATCGTCAGGGGCGCGCGCATGGTTCACACCGCCAGGATGGAGGAGACGAGGAGTTGGGTATAGGCGGCTTGCGGATCGTCGAGCACGCGATCGGTCAGGCCGTGTTCGATCACGCGACCATCCTTCATCACCATCATGCGGTGCGAGAGCAGCCGCGCCACGGCAAGGTCGTGCGTGACGATGATCGCCGCCAGGCCGAGATCGGCGACGAGCCCGCGCAGGAGGTCGAGCAGACGGGCCTGCACCGACACGTCGAGGCCGCCGGTCGGTTCGTCCATGAACACGAGGCGCGGCGCGGTGACGAGGTTGCGGGCGATCTGCAGGCGCTGGCGCATGCCGCCGGAAAAGGCGCGCGGCTCGTCGTCGATGCGGTCATCAGCGATTTCGACGCGGCCAAGCCAATCGATGGCCGTGGATCGGATCCGGCCGTAATGCCGTTCACCGATCGCCATCAGGCGCTCGCCGACATTGGCGCCGGCCGA
>JBATNB010000595.1:0-2163 GCA_049290135.1 Rhizobiaceae bacterium | reverse complement strand
CGTCTGGTGATCCTCGACCACGAGGGCGGGACCATCGATGCGCGCGCCGGACGCCAGATCCTGGCGCATGTGGATTTCGGCCTCGCGCCAGGCGCCTTCCATGAACACCGGTCCGCGGCGGTCGGTCCGCGCGGTGTGGGCGTGTCCCCGGTGCTCCGTCTCGTCGCGGCCGGCGACACGGGCATTGCGGCCCTCGACCGAAATGGTCTCCACTTCCAGCGCCCGGTCGTCGTAGTTGAACCCGAACTGGGCGCGGTGGGCAGCCTCGAACCCGGCGCGGGCCCCGTCCACCGACCAGTCGGCGAAATTGACCGGAAGCGCGGTATCGGAGCCCCGGTAGCGGATATGCAGCCAGGGGGACCAGGTGACATCGTCGGCCGGCACGCCCTGCGCGCCCAGCTCGGCGATGATTTCGGCCACGAGTTCCATGATGCCCGCCCGCAGCGGGCCGGCGGCATCGGGCCCGAGCATCGCCATGACCGCCTTCTGGCGGTTCGCCTGGACCGAGGACAGGCCGATCCCGTAGGCCGACAACAGGCCGGAAAAGGGGTGGATCAGGACGGCTTCCATTCCCAGCGCATCGGCGACGAGGCAGGCATGCTGGCCGCCGGCGCCGCCGAAGCAGTTGAGCAGATAGCGGGTGATGTCATAGCCGCGCTGCACCGAAATGGTCTTGATGGCGTTGGCCATGTTGTCGACGGCGATGGTGAGAAATCCCTCCGCGACCGCTTCCAGCGAGCGCCCGTCGCCGATGTCGCCGGCCAGGGCCGCGAACGCGGCATGCACGGCCTCCCGGTCGAGCGGCTGGTCCTGCGCGGGGCCGAAGATGGCGGGGAAAAGGTCCGGCCGCAGCTTGCCCAGGAGGACATTGGCATCGGTGACGGTCGGCGGGCCGTCGCGCCGGTATGCGGCCGGGCCGGGATTGGCGCCGGCCGATTGCGGGCCGACCCGGTAGCGGCCCTGTTCGAACTTGAGAACCGATCCGCCGCCGGCGGCGACGGTGTGGATGCGCATCATCGGCGCGCGGATGCGCACGCCGGCCACGATGGCGTCGAAGGTGCGCTCGTAGGTGCCATCGAAATGGGCGACATCGGTGGACGTGCCGCCCATGTCGAAACCGATGGCGCGGTCATATCCGGCCATCTGCGCCGTTTCGGCCATGCCGACGACGCCGCCGGCCGGCCCCGACAAAATCGCATCCTTGCCCTGGAACAGTTCGGCGGAGGTCAGCCCGCCGGACGACATCATGAACAGCAGGCGAGGGCCGTCCCCGGCGCCGCCGCGCGCCAGTTCGCCGCGCACGCGCTCGACATAGCGCCGCAGGATCGGCGACAGGTAGGCATCGGCGACGGCGGTGTCGCCGCGCGACACATATTTGACCAGCGGCGACACCCGATGACTGGTGGAAACCTGGGCAAAGCCGGCCTCGCGGCAGAACGCCTCGACCGCTCGTTCGTGTTCAGGAAATGCCCAGGCATGCATGAACGCTATGGCGACGGCGTCAATGCCGTTGGCGCGGGCCTCGAGGATGGCCTTGCGCGCGGATGCCAGGTCCAGCGGTCGTTCGACCGTGCCGTCGGCAAGCACCCGCTCGTCGATCTCGATGACGCGCTCGTAGAGTTGTTCCGGCAGGACGATCTTCTTGGCGAAGATGTCCGGCCTTGCCTGCCACGCCAGCCGCAACGCGTCGCGGAAGCCGCGCGTGGCCAGAAGCAATACCCGGTCGCCCTTGCGTTCCAGCAACGCGTTCGTCGCCACGGTGGTGCCCATGCGCACCTCCGCCACCAGGCCCGCCGGGATCGGTGCGCCGGCGGCAAGGCCGAGCAGCTTGCGGATGCCGGCGACAGCGGCGTCGGCATAGGCGCCAGGGTTTTCCGACAGAAGCTTGACGGCATGCAGGTCACCGGCCGGATCGCGGCCGATCACGTCGGTGAAGGTGCCGCCGCGATCGATCCAGAACTCCCACGACTGGCGGTCAGTCACGGCCGAGCTCTCCAAGCCGGTCGGCTTCCAGGATCATCATGCGCTCGCCATGGTGCAGGTGGAAGCCGAGCTTCTCGTAGAAGGCGATGGCGCCGATGTTCTGGTGATCGACATCGAGCTTGATGAAGGCCGCGCCCTGGTCCGCTTCGCGCGCGATCGCCGCGGCGAGCAGGCCGCGCC
>JBATNB010000594.1:0-5399 GCA_049290135.1 Rhizobiaceae bacterium | reverse complement strand
GTTCTCCGCCGTCAGCCGCCCGCCATGGGCCTCGACGATCTGGCGGCTGATGGACAGGCCGAGCCCGGAATTCTGGCCGAACGCCTCGCCGGCCGGACGGTCGGTGTAGAAGCGCTCGAAGATGCGCTCCAGCGCCTCCGGCTTGATGCCCGGCCCGTTGTCGTCGACCGTCAGCACGATGCGCTTGCCGGACCGCGACAGGGACACCACGACGCGGCCGTTCTCGTCCGGCACGAAGGAGCGGGCATTCTCGATGAGATTGACCAGCACCTGCCCCAGCCGCGATTCGTGGCCGTTGACGATGAAGCCGCGCCCCGACGAGGGCAGCTTGCCGACGCGCAGGTCGACGCGGATGGGCTTGCGGTGGCGGGTCGTGTCGGTGGAAATCGTGACGATGTCGGTGGCGAGCTTGCGCAGGTCGATGGCGGTGGCGTCCTCGCGCGCCAGCTCGGCATCGAGCCGTGATGCATCGGAAATGTCGGTGATGAGGCGGTCAAGCCGGCGCACATCGTGCTGGATGATGTCGAGCAGGCGCTTGCGCGAATCCTCGTTGCGGGCAAGCGGCAGCGTTTCCACCGCCGAGCGCAGCGAGGTGAGCGGGTTCTTCAGCTCGTGCGCGACATCGGCGGCGAAGCTCTCGATCGCCTCGATGCGGGCGTAGAGCGCATTGGTCATGTCGCGCACGGCGACCGACAGGTGGCCGATCTCGTCCTGGCGCTCGGAGAAGTCCGGAATGGCCACGCGGTTCTTGACGCCGCGGCGCACCCGGACGGCGGCCTCCGACAGGCGGCGCAGCGGCCGGGCGATGGTGGAGGCCAGAAGCATGGACAGCAGCGCGTTGACGACGGCGGCGACGCCGAAGATGCGGAAGATCGCCTTGCGCTCGGCCGAGACGATCCGGTCGATGTCGCCGCCCTCGGTCGACAGCATCAGCACGCCGAGAATGGCGCGGTAGCGCTGCACCGGCACCGCCACGGAGACCACCAGTTCGCCGGCCTCGGTCTGGCGCACGACGGTGGCGGCGTTGCCGGTCAGCGCCGTCATCACCTCCGGGAACCCCGAACCCGAACCGCCCGGCTCCTCCTTCAGCACCGGCAGGTCGGAACCGCGGAAGAAGGCCGCGACGCCGGCGCCGATCCGCTGCAGCAGGCCGGGCTCGTCGCCTTCGGGCGGCGACAGGTCGTAGCGCAGGATCTGGCCGCCGGAATAGAGATGACGCGAATCGAGCAGCAGGTTGGCCTCGCGGTCGAAGATGCGGGCGCGGGTGCGGGTCGGCGAGATCAGCCGGCGCAGCACCGGCGCGACGCGCTCGGGATTGATGGGGAATTGCAGGTCGTCGAACTCGCTGGCGCCGGGGGCGAGCGACTGGCCGGCCTGCAGCTTCAACAGCTCTTCCGGATTGATGTTGAGCGCATCGGTCTCGATGGTCGCCGACGCCGAGATCGCGCCGGCGATGATCTCGCCCTGGGTCATCAGGCTTTCGACGCGGGCGTCGATCAGGCCCTCGCGGAACTGGTTGAGATAGAGGATGCCGGACACCAGCACGCCGAGCGCGGCGAGATTCAGGATCAGGATGCGGTGCGTAAGGGAGGAAAAGACATAGTGCGAGAACACCCGGCGCAGCGCCAGGGGAAGCCGCTCGGCCAGCGGCCGGCGCGGTTCGGACGGCGGCGGCGCCGTCTCGGGCTCGGCTTGCGGCGTTTCCTCGTTCATCGCCCATCCAGGGCCGGCCGGTCCGCCACGGTCGCGGCGGCCGGCGCGGCCGGTTTCCTCACGCCTCGCGGAAGCGGTAGCCCACGCCGTAAAGCGTCTCGATCATCTCGAAATCGTCGTCGACGGCCTTGAACTTCTTGCGCAGGCGCTTGATGTGGCTGTCGATGGTGCGGTCGTCGACATAGACCTGCTCGTCATAGGCGGCGTCCATCAGCGCATCGCGGCTCTTGACCACGCCGGGACGCTGGGCAAGCGCCTGCAGGATGAGAAACTCGGTGACCGTCAGCGTCACCGCCAGGTCCTTCCAGGTGCAGGTGTGGCGCTCCTGGTCCATGACCAGTTGGCCGCGCTCGAGCATCTTGGCCTGCGCCTGCCCGGTCTTCTGGCCGTTCTCGCGGGCCGAGGCACGGCGCAGCACCGCCTTCACCCGTTCCACCAGGAGACGCTGCGAGAACGGCTTCTTGATGAAATCGTCGGCGCCCATCTTCAGGCCGAACAATTCGTCGATCTCGTCGTCCTTGGAGGTCAGGAAGATCACCGGCAGATCGGTCTTCTGGCGCAGGCGGCGCAGCAGCTCCATGCCGTCCATGCGCGGCATCTTGATGTCGAGGATGGCAAGGTTCGGCGGACGGGCGGCGAACCCGTCGAGCGCGGAGGCGCCGTCGGTGTAGGTTTCCACCCGGTACCCTTCCGATTCCAGCGCGATGGACACCGAGGTCAGGATGTTGCGGTCATCGTCGACGAGCGCGATGGTGGCCATGTCGAACGTCTCCTTCATGCCTGGGTCCCTTCCCTGTGTCGGCGAAGGGCTTGTGGCGAACAAATCCGGCGCAAAATGTGGCACACATGCCGTGTCATGTCACACCGAGCGCGGGTACGGCGGCACGCCGCACCTGTCATATAGGTGGCACGCGGCCGCCATTCCTTGGGTGCCCGGTGTTTTTTCCGCTTTCCGCCCGTCAACCATTACAAACGATTTAAACAATTTTCAAAATGGCTAAATCGATTAAAGATTTGAAAGGGCGGCGGATTTCTGTTTTGCCCCGCTCGACGGTCCGCGGCGGGCCGCGCCGGCCCGGATCGGGCGGCCCAGTTCACGGGGAGAGCTTTGCGATGGACACGACCGGCAACGCCCTCGAGGCGCTCGGCATCGCCGCGGCGACGATGTTTTCGAACCTGACCGAAGCGCAGCTCGTGGAAGAAGCGATCCGCCGCGGCGAGGCAAAACTCACCGCCCATGGCGCCCTGGTGGCGCTGACGGGCCAGCACACCGGCCGCTCCGCCAAGGACAAGTTCGTCGTGCGCGACGCGGCGAGCGAGACCAGGGTGTGGTGGGACAACAACAAGCCGATGACGCGCGAGGCGTTCGACCGCCTTCACGACGACATGATGGCGCATGCGGGCGGACGCGACCTGTTCGTGCAGGACCTGATCGGCGGCGCCGATCCGGCGCACGCGCTGCCGGTGCGCGTCGTCACCGAGCTCGCCTGGCACTCGCTGTTCATCCGCAACCTGCTCATCCGGCCCGACCGCGAGGCGCTCGCCGGGTTCCAGCCGCGCATGACCATCGTCAACCTGCCGTCGTTCCGCGCCGACCCGGCGCGCCACGGCTGCCGCACCGAGACGGTGATCGCCGTCGACCTGGCGCGCATGATCGTGCTCATCGGCGGAACCTCCTATGCCGGCGAGACCAAGAAGAGCGTGTTCACCGCGCTCAACTATCTGCTGCCCGAACGCGGCGTGATGCCGATGCACTGCTCGGCCAATGCCGGGCCCGACGGCGACGTGGCGGTGTTCTTCGGCCTGTCGGGCACCGGCAAGACGACGCTGTCGGCCGATCCGAACCGCACGCTCATCGGCGACGACGAGCATGGCTGGGGCGAGAACGGCGTGTTCAATTTCGAGGGCGGCTGCTACGCCAAGACCATCCGGCTGTCGGCCGAGGCGGAGCCGGAGATCTTCGCCACCACGCGCCGCTTCGGCACGGTGCTGGAAAACGTCATCCTCGACGAGGCCGGCGTGCCCGACTTCGACGACGGGCGGCTGACGGAAAACACCCGCTGCGCCTACCCGCTGCACTTCATCCCGAACGCCTCGGCCAGCGGCCGCGCCGGCCAGCCCGCCAACATCATCATGCTGACGGCGGATGCCTTCGGCGTGCTGCCGCCGATCGCCCGGCTGACACCGGCGCAGGCCATGTATCATTTCCTTTCCGGCTACACCGCCAAGGTCGCCGGCACGGAAAAGGGCGTGACCGAGCCGGAGGCGACCTTCTCCACCTGCTTCGGCGCGCCGTTCATGCCCCGCCATCCCTCCGAGTACGGCAATCTCCTGCGCGATCTCATCGCCCGCCACGGCGTCGATTGCTGGCTGGTCAACACCGGATGGACCGGCGGCGCCTACGGCACAGGCCGGCGCATGCCGATCCGCGCGACGCGGGCGCTGCTGTCGGCCGCGCTCGACGGCTCGCTGCGCGACGCGGAATTCCGCACCGATGCGAATTTCGGCTTCCAGGTACCGACGGCGGTCGCCGGCGTCGACCCGGCGATTCTCGATCCGCGTTCGACCTGGGCCGATCGCGACGGCTATGACGCGCAGGCCGCCCGGCTGGTGGGCATGTTCGTCGACAATTTCGCCAAGTTCGCCCGGCATGTCGACGCCGGCGTACTCGACGCGGCACCGCGGGCGGCCTGATCGGCCGCCCTGGCGCGCCGACGGGCTTTTCTTTCGCCCGCCATGCTGGCACAGATCGGCCATGAGCAACGGCAGACCCCTTGATTTCATCGTCCTCTCCGCCGAGGACACCGCGCAGCGGGCGGCGGGTTTTCGCGCACGGATGGCGCGGCGGCGCACGGTGCGCGACTATTCTGACCGGCCGGTCCCGGCCGAAGTGATCCGCGATTGCGTGATGGCGGCGGCGAGCGCGCCGTCGGGCGCCAACCAGCAGCCCTGGACCTTCGTGTGCATTTCCGATCCGGAGACCAAGCGGGCGATCCGCGAGGCGGCGGAAGAGGAAGAGCGCGCCTTCTATGCCGGACGCGCCTCGCAGGAATGGCTCGATGCGCTCGCGCCGCTCGGCACGGATGCCAACAAGCCGTTCCTGGAGACCGCGCCGTGGCTGATCGTGGTGTTCGCGCAGCGCCACGGCGTGACCGCCGACGGCAAGCGGTTCAAGCACTATTATGTGCCGGAATCGGTGGGGATCGCCACCGGGTTCCTGATCGCCGCGCTGCACGATGCCGGCCTGGCCACCCTCACCCACACGCCGTCGCCAATGGGATTCCTCACCGAGATCTGCGGCCGCCCGGACCATGAGAAGCCGGTGATCCTGCTGGTGGCCGGCTATCCGGCCGACAATGCGATGGTTCCCGACATCCGGCGCAAGGGCGAGGACGAGGCCATCGTCTGGAAGACATGAGCGCCGACATTCCCGTCCTGCCCGGCGTGTCGATCGGCGATATCTACCTGACGGAGGAGTTCGTTCGCTCCGCCGGACCGGGCGGCCAGAATGTCAACAAGGTGTCGACGGCGGTGGAGCTGCGCTTCGACGCCATGGCCTTCCCCTTCCCCGACGAACGCATCCGCGCCCGGCTCATTGCGCTGGCCGGACGCCGCGCGACCGCCTCGGGCGTCATCGTGCTGAAAGCGACCCGCCACCGCACCCAGGAGCGCAATCGCGCCGACGC
>JBATNB010000593.1:0-1578 GCA_049290135.1 Rhizobiaceae bacterium | reverse complement strand
GTCGATGGCCGATCTTCCGGCCGGATCGGCATAGCCGGCCTGCCGCAGGAACCGGCCGACGCGATCCTCGCCGCACGAGGCGCCCGTCGCGGCGGCCGCCTCGATCCGCTCACCCGCCTTCGAGATTGTCTCGCCGTCGATCATGGTCCGCGCCCGCCGTCGCCGCCAGTGTCGATGCTCCACGCCCGCCGCGCAAGGGTTGTGGCGTTGACAGGTCCATGGCGGCGCCTAAGTTGCGCTCGTGCAGCAGGGACATGGATTCGGTCATGCGCGGCGAAATCATCCACTTCGATGACAATCAGGGCATCGGCTACATTTCCGGCGACGACGGACAGCGATATGGGTTTGCCCGCGCCGACATTCGCCAGCTCGTCGCCGTCGCGCGCGGCATGCGCGTCGACTTCTCCGCCGAGGGCGGCAATGCCCGCGATGTCTTCGTGCTGTCGCAGGCCGCCCAGCCGCGCGCCACGCAAGAAACCGCCGAGGCCGTGGCGCCCGGCGGCGCGCGTCCGCTTCCGCCGGTCGTGGTCCGCGCCGGCGATGACGCGGAACTCGGCATGTTTGCCTATTTCCGCCGCGCTCTGACGGCTCGCTACACCGATTTTTCCGGCCGCGCCCGGCGCAAGGAATACTGGAGCGTGGCGCTGTTTTCCACCTTGCTCCTGATTGCGCTGGGCCTTGCCGGCGCGGCAGCCGACATGGCACTCGGTCATTTCGACAGTGGCGATGCGCCCTGGGCGACGGCGACGCTGCTGGGCCTCGCAGCGGTGGCCATGATCGTGCCGGGCCTCGCGGTGACCGTGCGGCGCATCCACGACCTCGGCCTGTCGGGATGGTTCTACCTGCTGGTTCTCATTCCCTATGTCGGCGGCCTCATCATCTTCGTCTTCACGCTGATGCCGTCGCAGAAGAACGAAAACAAATGGGGCCCGGTGCCGGCCGGCGTCGCCTGAGAACGATCAGCCGTTCGGCGCGAGCGACCTGACCATATCGGCGATCACCCGCCCGTCCTGCGGCTGCAACCCGTGCCCGGCCGGCGTGACGATGGCTTCGGCGCGCGCGCCGAGCGCGGGAACATTGCGCAGGTCCTGCCGCCAGGCTTCGCTCACGCGATCTCCCGACAGCGGCGTGCCGTCGGCCGAACGGATCACCGCGACATAGCGCGCCGGCGGGTGCGGCTGCCGGTTCAGCCAGCCGACAAGGTTCCACGGATTTTCCCGGCCGAGATCGTCATAGAGCGCGCGCGAACGGTTCAGCGCGCCGGCCCCGACCATCGGCGCCACGAAGGCAAGCGGGCTGCGGCTTGCCGCCGAGGCCGCGTCGGCAAGGCCCGTTCCCAGATGCGGCGAGGCGATGGTGACCAGTCCGGCGACGGTCGGATCGCGCGAAACGACGAGATACATGCGCGCCGCCACGCCGCCGGCCGAATGACCGGCGAGCACGACCGGGTCGCCCTCATGCCGGGCTTCAAGGAAGGCGACGTAGTGGGCAAGCAGCCGTGCCTGCTCGGCGATCGGCGCTTCGGTCGGCAGATCGAGCGTGTAGAACCGGTCGGGCGCGGCGATGGCCGGCGGCGCC
>JBATNB010000592.1:0-1922 GCA_049290135.1 Rhizobiaceae bacterium | reverse complement strand
GTGCGGGGCGCATACCTTTCCCTATATCGAGGTCCAGGATCCGACCGCCCAGGTCGAGCACGAGGCCAGTACCTCAAAAATCAGCGAAGACCAGCTTTTTTATTGCAAGCAGCGCGGGATTAGTGCCGAGGATGCGGTGAGTTTAATCGTCAACGGCTTTTGTAAAGAGGTGTTTAAGGAATTGCCGATGGAATTTGCGGTGGAAGCGCAAAAGCTGATTGAGTTGAAGCTGGAAGGGAGTGTGGGATGATTTGAAATGAGATTTCAACCAGGGGTTTTTTAATGGATCTTTCAGGAAGTTGCCTTTGCGGTGCAGTCACTTACACCTGTACCAGCGATCCCGTGATCTCTGGGAATTGCCATTGCCTCGACTGCAAAAAAGCATCTGGGAGCGGCTACACAGCGACCTTTTTCGTTCCAGAGAATGCCATTTCCATTACCGGCGAAGTGAAGTACTACGAGAGAGCGGAAAGCGACGGGAAATTAACCAGGCGAGGTTTCTGTCCGCATTGTGGCTCTCAATTGTTTGGACAACCTGAGGCGATGCCCGGACTGATAGGGGTGCGCGCGGGCTCGCTTACAGACCTTTCACAATACAAACCCCAAGCTGATATCTTCGCGAGCCGGGCACCCGCTTGGGATTGCATGGATCCCGCGTTGCCGAAATTTCCGGAAATGCCGCCACTCGGTTGATCTCTCGAAAATTTATACGGTTTGTTGGCTTACAGGAAAATCACCCACCATGCTGGAAATCCGCAACTTGCACGCCACAGTTGAAGGCCGGGAAATCCTCAACGGCATCGATCTGACCATCCGCTCCGGTGAAGTGCACGCCATCATGGGGCCGAACGGCTCCGGCAAAAGCACGCTGGCGAATGTCATCGCCGGGCGCGAGGGCTACACCGTCACCGAGGGTGAAATCCTGTTCGACGGCAAAAATCTGCTGGAGATGGAACCGGAAATCCGCGCCTGCGAGGGACTGTTTCTGGCGTTCCAGTATCCGGTCGAAATCCCCGGCGTCGCCAACCTGTACTTCCTGAAAGCCGCCGTCAACGCCGTACGCAAATACCGCAATGAACCGCCAGTCGATGCCATGGATTTCTGGGATTTGGTGCATGAGCGCATGGAATTAGTGAGGATGGACGAATCCATGCTCAAGCGCTCGGTCAACGAAGGTTTCTCCGGCGGCGAAAAAAAACGCAACGAAGTCTTTCAGATGGCGGTGTTGCAGCCGCGTTTCGCGGTCCTGGACGAAACCGATTCCGGGCTGGACATTGATGCCCTCAAAGTGGTCGCCGATGGCGTCAACGCACTGCGTAGCCCGGAACGCGGCTTTCTGGTCATCACTCACTATCAGCGCCTGCTCGATTACATCGTGCCGGATTATGTACATGTGCTGGTAAACGGCCGCATCGTCCGTTCCGGCGACAAGAGTTTGGCACTGGAACTGGAAGAACAAGGTTACGCGCTGTACAACGAAGAGCCGGGCCGCGCGCGCCGGGCGGCAGCGTGAGACTGTGACCATGACCGCCACCGCCCCGGTTGCAGCCGACCGTTACCGTGCAGCGTTCGACGCCTTTCTGGCGAACCGCCGCGAGCCGGACGCCATCACCCGTTTGCGTCACCAAGCCTTCGCGCGCTTTGCTGCGCTGGGTTGGCCGACCCGCCGGCAGGAAGCATGGCGCTTCACCGATCTTAGTGCGTTGAACGGTTGGGCGCTGCAATCCCCCGCCGATGCCCCCGTTGATGCGGTTGCGCTGCCGACATTGGATGAGGCAATGCACCGTTTGGTGTTTATAAATGGCCGGTTTGCGCCGGGTTTGTCAACGCTGGAGCGCTTGCCGGAACATGCGGTCATCGGCAGTCTCAGCCAGCACCCTCTCCCCAACCCCTCTCCCAGCGGGAGAGGGGCTGAATACGAG
>JBATNB010000591.1:0-2384 GCA_049290135.1 Rhizobiaceae bacterium | reverse complement strand
GCCCGGAGGTGAACAGCAGGCCGCCCGCGAGCGCGAATGGCACGTAGTTGGCCGCGGGCGCGGCAGGCGCGGGCAACTCGATGCCCAGGCGCTTCAGATTGTCGTCGATGGCGCTCACTTCGCCTTCTCCCTTGCAACGGAACCCGCCGAATCGCGCTTGCTCCGGTCCTGCCGTTCTTCGGCCACGACTTTTTTACAGAAGCATGTGAAAAAGCGACAGCGTGACGGCCGCCATGACGCCGTTCGAAGGGAGTCAGCATGATCCGGACCATTCTCGCCGCGGCGCTGGCGATGGCGTTGCCCGCCATGGCCGTCGCGGCGCCGCTGTCCTCGCACCGCGCCGTCTATGATCTCACGCTCGACCGGGCGTCGGACCGGTCGGGCATTTCCGCGGTCACGGGGCGCATCGTCTACGAATTCTCCGGCTCCCCATGCGAGGGCTACACCTCGAATTTCCGCTACGTGACCCGCATCCTCACCGACGGCCAGCAGCGGCTGACCGACCAGCGCACGACGACGTTCGAGGAAGCCGACGGCAACCAGTTCACCTTCGTCACCCAGGCGTTCGTCGACCAGGAGCCCGACCGCGAGATCAAGGGCGCGGCGCGGCGCGAGAACGGCCGCGTCGCGGTGGATCTGGCCAAGCCGGAGAGCCGCGCCCTCGTGCTTGACGACACGCTGTTCCCGACCGCGCACCTGTTCGACATGCTGGCGCGCGCCGAGCGTGGCGAAGCCATCTACGAAACGACGATCTACGACGGTTCGGACGATGCCGACCGGTCGCTGACCACGTCGGTGATCATCGGCCGCAAGGCCGGGCCGGCGGCGGGCGATCCCGAGGCCGGCGCCTACAAGGGCGGCGCGCCGGACCCGGCCTGGCCGGTCACCATCGCCTACTATGATCCGCAGTCGGACGATGGCGGCGAATTGCCGATCTATCGCATCACCTTCAAGCTGCAGGCCGACGGCGTGACCCGCGATCTCTTGATGGATTACGGCGATTTCTCGCTGAAGGGCAAACTCGTGGAACTGGACCTGCGCGGTCCGGCGGTCTGCGCACCGCGCTGAGCAGCGCCACGGTTGCCCCGCCGCATCGTTTTCGCTACATGGTTGAACGCCTCGGGGGCGGGAGATCATGGGCGACCGGCGCAAGGCGAGTGCGGACCTCGAACACTTCATCGACGACACCATCCGGATGGCGCGCGAACGCGGCTACAATCCGTCCGTGTTCATCACCATGAGGCTCCAGCACGGGACGATCCCGGCCATTTCGCGGCTGGTCCGAAGCGGTGACGTGCAGAGCGGCTTCCGGCGGCTGATCGCGATGGGCCTGAAGGACTGGTCGATCGAGGCGGCGGTGCTGCGGTTTCCGGAGGAATTTTCCCGCGACGACCGCGAATGCGCCGCGTTCCGCCTGTCCACGGCAGGGTGAACGGCCGCGCCCCTTGCAATCGGGACGCATTTCCTCTATCCGCCGGCCCATTCCACACACGGGCATTGGTTGTCCTGCGGGAGAAATCCGCATGATCGCCGCCGGTGGCGGGTTTCCCGCTATGGCCCGTGGAGGCAAACCGGAAAGGAAAAGACCATGGCGCTGCCAGACTTCAGCATGCGCCAGCTTTTGGAAGCTGGCGTTCACTTCGGCCACCAGACCCATCGCTGGAACCCGAAAATGGCCCCCTTCATCTTCGGGGCCCGCAACGGCATTCACGTCATCGACCTGTCGCAGACGGTCCCGATGCTGCACCAGGCCCTCAAGGCCATCTCCGACGTCGTCGCCGGCGGCGGTCGCGTGCTGTTCGTCGGCACCAAGCGGCAGGCGTCCGAGATCGTCGCCGAGGCCGCCAAGGCGTCGGCGCAGTATTACGTCAACGCCCGCTGGCTCGGCGGCATGCTGACGAACTGGAAGACCATCTCCAATTCGATCCAGCGCCTGCGCAAGCTCGAGGAAATGATCGGCGGCGAGGCCCAGGGCCTGACCAAGAAGGAGCGCCTGGTTCTCGAGCGCGAGCGCGAGAAGCTCGACCGCGCCCTTGGCGGCATCAAGGACATGGGCTCCCCGCCGGACCTGATGTTCGTGATCGACACCAACAAGGAAGACATCGCCATCGAGGAAGCCAAGCGCCTCGGCATCCCGGTCGTGGCGATCATCGATTCCAATTGCGATCCCGACCGGATCACCTACCCGATCCCGGGCAATGACGACGCCGGCCGCGCGCTGCAGCTTTATTGCGACCTGATCGCCAAGGCCTGCATCGACGGCATCGAACGCTACCAGGGCTCGCGCGGTCGCGATCTCGGCGCGGCGGTCGAAGCCCCGGCGGAGCCCGCGCTCGAAGTGGCCGCGGGCGCCTGATCCGGCCCGCCGGTTTCCGGCGCGGGAC
>JBATNB010000590.1:0-3112 GCA_049290135.1 Rhizobiaceae bacterium | reverse complement strand
GGCTTCCGCCGGCGCGGCCATCTACGAGTACGAGCCGGAGGCGGGCGCGATCCTGTCCGACATCGTGCCGCGCGCCATCGCCGTGCAGGTGTTCCGCGCCCTGCTCGAAAACGCCGCGGGCGAGATGGGCGCCAAGATGAGCGCGATGGACAGCGCCACGCGCAACGCCGGCGAGATGATCAACAAGCTGACGATCACCTACAACCGCCAGCGCCAGGCGAACATCACCAAGGAACTGATCGAAATCATTTCGGGCGCCGAAGCGCTCTGATCCGGGATTGAAGAGGAAGACCACGATGGCGAAAGCAGCGACCCCGAAGGCGGCGGCCCCCGCCAAGGCTCCGGCGAAGGCCGCGGCCGCGAAAGCCCCGGCGAAGGCCGCGGCGGCCAAGGCTCCGGCGAAGGCGGCGATCAAGTCGACCGGTCCGGTCGGCCGGGTGCGCAGCGTCATCGGCGCCGTCGTCGACGTGCAATTCGACGATCACCTGCCGCAGATCCTGAACGCGCTCGAGACCGACAATGGCGGCAACCGCCTGGTGCTCGAAGTCGCCCAGCATCTGGGCGAGAACACCGTGCGCACCATCGCCATGGACTCCTCCGAAGGCCTGGTGCGCGGCCAGCCGGTCTATGACACCGGCGCGCCGATCTCGGTGCCGGTCGGCGACGAGACGCTCGGCCGCATCATGAACGTCATCGGCGAGCCGGTGGACGAAGCCGGCCCGCTCGTCACCAAGCACCGCCGCGCCATCCACCAGGACGCGCCGGCCTATGTCGAGCAGTCGACGGAAGCGCAGATCCTCGTCACCGGCATCAAGGTCGTCGACCTTCTGGCGCCCTACGCCAAGGGCGGCAAGATCGGCCTGTTCGGCGGCGCCGGCGTCGGCAAGACCGTGCTGATCATGGAACTCATCAACAACGTCGCCAAGGCGCACGGTGGCTATTCGGTGTTCGCCGGCGTCGGCGAGCGCACGCGCGAAGGCAACGACCTCTATCACGAGATGATCGAGTCGGGCGTCAACAAGGACCCGCACGAGCATGGCGGTTCGGCCGCCGGCTCCAAGGCGGCGCTGGTCTATGGCCAGATGAACGAGCCGCCGGGCGCGCGCGCCCGCGTCGCGCTCTCCGGCCTCACCGTCGCGGAGCATTTCCGCGACCAGGGCCAGGACGTGCTGTTCTTCGTCGACAACATCTTCCGCTTCACCCAGGCGGGCTCGGAAGTGTCGGCGCTGCTCGGCCGCATTCCCTCGGCGGTGGGCTACCAGCCGACGCTCGCCACCGACATGGGCTCCATGCAGGAGCGCATCACCACCACCACCAAGGGCTCCATCACCTCGGTGCAGGCGATCTACGTGCCGGCCGACGACCTGACCGACCCGGCGCCGGCGACGTCGTTCGCCCATCTCGACGCCACCACCGTGCTGTCGCGCTCGATCGCCGAAAAGGGCATCTATCCGGCCGTCGATCCGCTCGATTCGACCTCGCGCATGCTCGACCCGATGGTCGTGGGCGACGAGCATTACGGGGTGGCGCGCCTGGTGCAGCAGATCCTGCAGCGCTACAAGGCGCTCCAGGACATCATCGCCATCCTGGGCATGGACGAGTTGTCGGAAGAGGACAAGCTCGCCGTCGCCCGCGCGCGCAAGATCGAGCGCTTCCTGTCGCAGCCCTTCTTCGTGGCCGAAGTGTTCACCGGCTCGCCGGGCAAGCTCGTCGCGCTGGAAGACACCATCAAGGGCTTCAAGGGCTTGTGCGCCGGCGACTATGATCACCTCCCCGAGGCGGCCTTCTACATGGTCGGCACCATCGAGGAAGCGATCGCCAAGGCGCAGAAGCTGGCCGCGGAAGCGGCGTGAGCGGTGAATGGTCGATTGTGAATAGGGAGCGGCGAACAGGGAGCAACTGATCGGTGGCGGCACAGGCCGTCATCCTTCCTCTCTCACTGTTCACCGGAAGCGAATGGCTCAGACCTTCAAGTTCGAACTGGTTTCGCCGGAGCGCCTCCTGGTGTCGGCCGAAGTGGAATCGGTCATGGCCCCGGCGTCGGAAGGCGACATGACGGTCATGGCCAACCATGCGCCGGTGATGACCGCCGTGCGGCCCGGCGTCGTGTCGGTGCGCACCGCGGCGGGCCGTGAAGACCGCTACGTCGTGTTCGGCGGGTTCGCCGACGTGACGCCGACCTCCTTCACGCTGCTTGCCGAACAGGCGACGCCGGTTGCCGACATCGACCGCGCGGCGCTGTCCAGGCGCATCCAGGATGCGCGCGAGGATCTCGCCGACGCCAGCGGCGACGAACGCCGGCAGCAGGCGGGCGAACGGCTCGACCAGCTGCTGATCCTGGAGAAGGCGGTCGGCTGACGCGTTCATGAAATCCGGTTTCGAGGGCCGCACCCGAGGTGCGGCCCTTTTCGTTTTCGCGGCCCGCCCGGCGACCCCTGTCAACGCGCGCCAAGCGCCTGTCACCGCAATCACCGCTACGCACATGATCGCGGACTCCTCCCGCTGAGGTTTCACGACCGGTTCACGGCGCGCAATGGTTGCTTGCCAGCGATGCCGGGATGTCCGGCGCGCGGGAGCCGCCATGCTGGCCAGGACAGGACGGATTTTCGGGAACGCGGGAGGCCGTCATGGCTGACCGCCGCAGGGCATTATCGGCGCGGCCGGGCGCACGGCTGAGCTATCCGACGCTCAGGCTGCGGGGCGAGGACGACGCCACGGTGCGCATCTGGCGCGGCGTGCCGGGCCCCGATGGCGCGATCGACCAGGCGCTGACCGACACGCTGCTGTCGTCCATCGCGATCCGGATGCATGGCAACCACCGCCCGGTGGGCGCGCCGTCGGCGGAGAATCCGTCGATCCCGGCGGGCTACACCTATCTCGGCCAGTTCGCCGCGCACGACCTGACGGCCAACAGCGAAATGGAGATCGGACATTTCAGCGGCGCCGAACCGGCGAACCTGCGCAACCGGGCGCTGATGCTCGATGCGCTCTATGGCGCCGGGCCGGCGATTTCGGCGCCCTGCTACCAGTATGCGCGCGGGTTCGGCCAGACATCGCCGCGCCTGCGGCTCGACCGGGTCGGCAAGGAGGCGGACGGCCCGCGGCGCGACAT
>JBATNB010000589.1:0-1807 GCA_049290135.1 Rhizobiaceae bacterium | reverse complement strand
GGCCTGGAAGGCGACCGGCGAGGAAGCGTTGCGGCAGGCGCTCGTCAACCTCGCCGCCGAACCGGCGCCGGCGGGAACCTTCGACATCGTGCTCGGCGCCGGCTGGCCCGGCGTGATGCTGCACGAGGCTGTCGGACACGGGCTTGAGGGCGACTTCAACCGCAAGAAGACCTCCGCCTTTTCCGGCCTGCTGGGCGAGATGGTGGCGGCGCCCGGCGTTACCGTGGTCGATGACGGCACGTTTGCCGAGCGGCGCGGCTCGCTCACCATCGATGACGAGGGAACGCCGACGGCGCGCAACGTGCTCATCGAGGACGGCCGGCTCGTCGGCTTCATGCAGGACCGGCTGAACGCCCGCCTCATGGGCGTTGCCCCGACCGGCAACGGACGGCGCGAATCCTATGCGCATCATCCCATGCCGCGCATGACCAACACCTTCATGCTGGGAGGGTCGCAGACGCCGGAAGAGATCATCGCCTCGGTCGACGACGGCATCTACGCGGTCTCGTTCGGCGGCGGGCAGGTCGACATCACTTCCGGCAAGTTCGTCTTCGGCTGCACCGAGGCCTACCGGATCGAGCAGGGCAAGGTCACGTACCCGGTCAAGGGCGCCATGCTCATCGGCAACGGCCCGGAGGCCATGAAGCGCATCAGCATGATCGGCAACGACATGAAGCTCGATACCGGTGTCGGCATGTGCGGCAAGGCCGGACAGGGCGTGCCGGTGGGCGTGGGCCAGCCGCATCTGCGAATGAACGCCATGACGGTCGGCGGGACGCGCGCCTGAACGGCGCGCTGCAACCCGGTCCGGTTCAGGCGCGCCAACCGGGATAGCGCTCCTTCATGCGGGCGACCGAGTCCGTCACGATCCGCTCGAGGACGGCAAGGTCCACCGCGTCGAGGCGCTTCAGGTAAAGGCACGAGACCGAGTGAGCATGGGGCCCGAGGGCGGCTAGCTCCGTCGCGTAGGCGTCAAAGCCCGGCATCACATAGACGACCAACTGCGCCTTGCGTGGCGAAAAAGCCGCGATCGGCCATTCGCCGCTGTGACCTGAGCTGTAGGTGTAGGGATAGCGCCCGTAGCCGATGATCGAGGGTCCCCACATCAGCGGCTCGAAGCCGGTGGCGCGCGCCATGAGGTCGAGCATGATCGCGGCCTCGCGCCGGCGCCGCTCCGGTTCGACCGCGGCGATGAACTCTTCCACCGGAACACCGGTCGGGCGGGTCTTGGCGTCGCTCATGCCGCGCACTCCTCCCCGCGGCACCCGGAAAGCCGGGCAATTCCGCGTCCTTGTCAGCGCCGCGGACGTTCCAGCAGCGCCACCGCCTCCACGTGCGGCGACCACAGGAACTGGTCGACCGGCGTGACGGACAAGAGACGATAGCCGCCATCGAGCAGGATGCGCAAATCCCTGGCGAGCGTCCCGGGATTGCAGGAGACAGCCGCCACGGCCGGCACCGCCGACCGGGCGATCTGGCGACACTGGTCCTCGGCCCCGGCGCGCGGCGGATCGAAGACGACGCCCTGCATCCTGTCGAGGTCCCGCGCCAGCAACGGGCGGCGGAACAGGTCGCGGCGTTCCGTGGTGATGCGGCGCAGCCCCGATGCGCCGCGATAGGCCCGCTCAAGCGCGGCCAGCGACGCGGCGTCCCCCTCCACGGCATGGATTTCGGCCTTGCGCGCAAGCCTCAGGGCGAAGGCGCCGCTGCCGCTGAACAAATCCGCGATCCGCTTGCGCCCGGCCAGATGGGCGCCGACCAGCGCCGCCATCGCCTCCTCGGCGCCTGCGACCGCCTGGAGGAAGCC
>JBATNB010000588.1:0-1915 GCA_049290135.1 Rhizobiaceae bacterium | reverse complement strand
ATGTCGGCCTTGCCGGCATCGCCCGCCTTGCCGATCGTCGCGCCGGCGGCCGCGAAATCGCGGTCGAGGATGCGCGAGGCAAGACCCGCGCCGGCCTCCACGATCACAGTTGCGCCAAGTCCGGCGAACCGCTTGACGGTCTCCGGCGACGCCGCCACGCGCGGCTCGCCGCCTTCGGTTTCCTTGGGCACGAAAACGGTCAGCGCCACCGGCCTTGTCCTTTCCGGTTCAAATGGTCGATCTGGAAATCGCTGGCTTCGCCGCTGTCAGCGCAGGAGGACTGCGCCGACCGCCACGAGGATGACGTAGAGCACGAGGCCGGAGAACCAGCCGGCCGCCGTGAAGAACGAGAACGCCATGGCCGCCATCAGCGCCACTGTCGCCAGCGTGCCGTACTTGGTCATGGCCAGGAACAGCCGGTAGGTGTTCTCGTGCTCGACATAGTCCATGGCGGCGCCGGTTTCGACCGGGCCGGACGGTGCGTCATGCGCCATTGCGGTTTCCCCTCTGTGAACCTTTGTTCCGCATGTAGCGAAAAGGCGATGGAAGGGCAATTGTGCGATTGTCGCGGTCGACACCGCCTCAACCGGTTTTCGCCCGCGGCCACAGCGCGGCTCCGGTCGCCGCGCCGGCGAACGCGCCGAGCAGTTGCGCGACGATGAACGCCGGCGCATTTGCCGGCGCGATTCCGGCAAACGTGTCGGTGAACGATCGCGCCAGGGTCACGGCCGGATTGGCGAACGAGGTCGATGCGGTGAACCAGTAGGCGGCGGTGATGTAGAGCCCGACGAGAGCGGGCACCCAAGGCCTTGCCGCCGCGATCCCGCCGAGGATGATGAGCACGAGGCCGAACGTGGCGACGAATTCGGCGAACCATTGCGATGCGCCGGTACGCTCCTGCATGGACGCCTGCAGGAGCGGCAGGTCGAACATCACATGCGCCGCCGCCACGCCCATGAGCCCGCCGACGGCCTGCGCGCCGGCATAGGCCGCCAGCATCCGGCCGCCGAGTTCGCCGCGCCATGCGAAGACAGCCGAAACGGCGGGGTTGAAATGCCCGCCGGACACCGGGCCGAACACGGCGATCAGCACCACCAGGATGGCGCCGGTCGCAATCGTGTTGCCGAGAAGCGCGAGCGCCATGTTGCCGCCGGCCAGCCGCTCGGCCATGATGCCGGAGCCCACGACCGTGGCCAGAAGCAGCGCGGTTCCGAGCGTTTCGGCGGCGATGCGCCGCGCCGGCGGAATGGCGGTCATTCACGCACCCCTGGCCTTTTCCGCCGCCCCTTCAAGGGCGCCGATCGCATCGAGCCGGCGTGTCAGCGCAAGCCGGTCGATGCTGGCCATCGGCAGCGCCAGGAATGCCGAGATCCGGTTCTTCATCTGGCGGAACGCCGTTTCGAACGCGGCGACCTTGCGCCAGTCCTCGCCCTCGACGGCGGCCGGATCCTCGATGCCCCAATGCGCCGTCATCGGCTGCCCCGGCCAGACCGGGCAGGCTTCCCCCGCGGCGCTGTCGCAGACCGTGAAGACGAAATCCATGACCGGGGCGCCGGGCAGGGCAAACTCGTCCCAGCTCTTGGAGCGGAAGCACTCGGCCGGATAGTCGAAGGATTTCAGCACCGAGAGCGCGAACGGATTGACCGTGCCCTTCGGCTGCGAGCCGGCCGAAAACGCGTTGAAACGCCCGGCCCCATCCTTGCGCAGGATCGATTCCGACAGCACCGATCGCGCCGTGTTTCCGGTGCACAGGAACAGCACATTGTAGGCTCTTGCGCTCATGTCGGGTCTCCGTTGGTTCGCGCCGGCGCCGCGCGACAGGTCACGGTTCGCCCTGTCCGCGTCGTGGTCGCCAGGCCGGCCCGCGCCAGCACGCCGACATGGTTGGTCAGCGTGTTGGCCGGCACGCCGAGCC
>JBATNB010000587.1:0-2506 GCA_049290135.1 Rhizobiaceae bacterium | reverse complement strand
ACCGGATGCACCGTCGTGCTCGTCGACTACCGGCTGGCGCCGGAGCACCGGCACCCGGCGCAGCTTGAGGACAGCCTCGCCGTGCTGCGCTGGCTCCGCGCGCACGGGGCGGAGATCGGCGTCGATCCGGCGCACATCATCGCCGCGGGCGATTCGGCCGGCGGGCAGATGAGCGCCGGGATGGCGTTGTGGCTGCGCGACCACAGGGAGGCGCAGGTGGACGCGATGGTCGCCATCTATCCGGTGTTCGGCAACGACACCGACACGGCCTCGGCGATCCGCAACGCCGATGCACCATGCCTGACCCGCGACGAGATGATCTACTTCATCGCGTCGTTCCTTGGCCCCAAGGGCGGGCCGAACTGGTCCGACCCCTACGCCGCGCCGTTGCTCGGCGATCTTTCCGGCCTGCCGCCGGCCTTCATCGCGGTCGCGGCGCACGATCCGCTCTACGATGACGGCATCGCCTTCCACGACAGGATGATCGCCGCGGGGAACCGCTCGCAATTGCGTGTCGAGCCGGCGCTGGCGCATTCCTACATGCGCGCGCGCCACCATTCGGCGCCCGCCATGGAGGGGTTCCTGGCGATCGTGGCGGCGATCGCGCGGTTCAGCCGAGGCGAGTGACGGAACTCGGTCCCGGTTCTATGCGAAGCTGACGGCGTGGATCGGCGGCAAGGTTGACGACACGCAGGCCCAGCTGTCGCCCTGGTCCTCGGTGACGAACAGATTGCCGGTGGTCGAGCCGAAGGCCAGGCGGTCGCCGGTCGCGTCGATGTCGAGCGCATGGCGATAGACGATGTCGTAGGCGTGGCGCCCCGGCAGGCCCGCGGTCAGGACATTGAAGCTGCGGCCGGCGTCGCGGGTGCGGGTGACGACCAGCACGCCGCCGACCGGGTAGCGCTGCTCGTCCTTGACGCCGGGCACGAACCAGGCGGTGTCGGGCTCATGCGGATGGACGGCGACGGCGAAGCCGAACGATGACGGTTTCACCCCCCTGATCTCGCTCCAGTTGGCCGAACTGTCGGACGAGATGAAGATGCCGTTGTGATGCTGGCTCCACAGCCGGTCGGGCTGCGATGGCGACTGCACAACGAGATGCGGGTCCTGCACCTCCGGATCGGCGGAGAATTCCGGCGGCATGAATTCGGCTCGCATGCCGTCGGCGCGGCAGCGCCAGGTGTCGCCGTCGTCCCGCGTTTCCCATACGCCGCCGCAGGAGACGCCGAGCCGCACGGTGCGGGAGTCGCGCGGGTCGACCATGATGGAATGGATGCCGGGATAGTCGGCGCCGCCGCCCATCCAGCGCTTGCGGCCCGGATGGTCCCACAATGAGCGGATCCAGCGCCAGCTTTCGCCGCGATCATCGGAGCGGAACAGCGCGCCGGGGATGGTGCCGCACCAGATCGTGCCGGGCTGGTCGTGCCCGCCGGGCACCAGCGACCAGACGCGCATCACCGTCCACGGCAGGGGGCGGCCCCAGCCGTCGCGCTCGTCGATCTCGTCCGGTTTCGGAGGGAAGGCGGGCGCGGGCAGTTCGCTCCATGATCCGCCGGCATCGCGGCGATGCAGCTTGACGCCGAAATGGCCATGGTCGAGCGCGGCATAGAATGCCCCGTCGCGCGGATCGCGCATGGCGAGGGTGACATTGTCGCCGAGGAAATCGACCGCGCGGACCGTCCAGGAGGACGATTCGCGCACGACATGGAACAGACCCTTGCGGGTCGACACGACCAGATGCTCAGACATGCGCTTCTCCCTCGCGCGTCCGGCTGTTCAGCCGCCGGATAGCGCCTGCAAGACGTGAATGCGCGACAGCGGATCGACCTTGTCGGTCAGTTTTGCGCGGTCGGCCAGGACCGTTCCGTCAACGATGATGCCCATATGCTTGCGGACCGCGCCCTGGTCGTCGACGACATAGGATTTCAGGCGCGGATTCATGGCGAACACGGCGTCGAGCACTTCGCCCACCGTGGCGCCGGCCGCCTCGGTGACCGGGCAGTCGACGTGGCGGTGCAGGTTGGCGGTGAAGAACACGGTGGCCATGACGGCATGATGGCGCAAGCCGCGGCCGACGGCAATTCGACTTGCGTGCGCTCAGCGCGGTTGCCGTTACTGGCGCCGCGCCTGCCGGATGGCCCGTACCGCGGCCCGCGTGTTGGCCGGATTCGTCGCCAGACAGCGCGCCGACAGACGGAAGAGCACGCGCAGTCCCCGGGCGTTGGTCTTGTCGGAATCGTCGATCGACGCCTCGATCAGGGCGATGTCGCGCGGCGGCAGATCGCAGATGGAGACGGAAGCCCGGGCATAGCAGGCATAGTGCGAGGCATAGGCCTTGCGGGCGATGGCGCCGCAGTCGCAGCCGGTCGCCGGAAGGGCGTCGCGCAGACGGTGTTGCAGGCAGGCGACCACGCCGTCGCGCCATCGCCGTCCCGCCGCCGACAGGCCGTCCAGGCCGGAGATGCGCCGGCAGTATTTGCGACCATAACCGAGCGCATAGCCGTCA
>JBATNB010000586.1:0-2294 GCA_049290135.1 Rhizobiaceae bacterium | reverse complement strand
CGCCTCGGCGATGGCGCGGCCGATGCCCTGGCCGGCCGCCGTCACCACGGCGATGCGTCCCGACAACCGGCCGGTCATGCGCCCCTCCTCAGATCGTCCAGGCGCCGGATCTGCCGGCCCTCGGCGTCGAAATTGCCGGGATCGAGCCATGCCTCGAAGCCCGCCCGGATGGACGGCCAGTCCTTGTCGGTCATGGCAAACCACGCCGTGTCACGGTTCTCGCCCTTGACGATGAGGTGCTGGCGGAACACGCCCTCGAAAGTGAACCCGAACCGCAACGCCGCGCGCTTGGACGGGGTGTTGCGATTGTTGCATTTCCACTCGAAGCGCCGGTAGCCCAGATCGTCGAACACATGGGCGGCAAACAGGAACAGCGCCTCCGTCGCCGCCGGCGTCCGGGCAATGGCGGGACCCCAGTAGATATTCCCGATCTCGATGACGCCATTGGCCTGATCGATCCGCATCATGGTCTGCCGGCCGACCACCGCGCCGCCGGCGCGTTCGAGCACGGCGAACCAGAGCGGATCCTGCGACGCCTCGACGCGCTCAAGCCAGGGCTGGAACGCCGCCCGGCTTTCGGGCGGGTATTCGAAAAGCCAGCGGAACCGGTCCGCCGCGTCCGCGACGCTCGACGCGGCAAAAAGCCCGTCGCCATGGACCTTGGCCGACAGCGGCTCGATCCGCACATGCCGGCCCTCCAGCGTCGTCCTGGCGGGCGCCGGGCGCGCCGTCCAGTGCACGAGATCGTCAGATGCGCGCATAAATCACCTCGCGGGAAACGGGCGACAGCCCTACAGTCTCGTCGGCGCCAACTCAAGCCGGAGGCTTGCCATGCGTTTCTTTCCCCTGTCCGTCGTCGCCATTCTCGCCGTGCTCTTCGCCGTGTCCGCGGTGCATGCCGACGAAGCGGCGCGCCTGTGCGGCGGCATCGCCGGCCTGCCCTGCGGCGATGGCGCGTTTTGCGAGATGGCCACCGGCGCGTGCCGCATTCCCGACGCGGCCGGCGTCTGCATGCCACGCCCGGAAATCTGCACGAAGGAGTTCGTGCCGGTGTGCGGTTGCGACGATCGCACCTATTCCAACGACTGCATGCGGCGCGCCGAGGGCGTGGCCAAGCTGCATGACGGCGCCTGCTGACGCCGTCCCGCTCCGGCAACAAAACGGGCGGCCCGAAAGCCGCCCTTGAATTGGCCGGTCGGGAGGAGTTGCCGGCGATGCATAAAATCGTGCACTTCGTTCGTTAACGCCTGGTTAACGCCACGCGAAGCTCAGGCGCGCGATTGTTCCACCGTCGATTCCACATGGTTCACCAGCGCCTGCGGCAGCTTCAGCGACGAAGCCAGCGCATCGAGGAACCCGCGCTCGGCATGCGTGTCGGGGTCCACCGCGAGGCGCGCCGCCGTGTACATCGCCACGCGCTGGGCATCGGTCTCGGCGGCGGCGGCTAGGGTCGCTGCGTCCATCGGCTTCTGCAATTCCGCGGCGATGAACCGTTCCGCATCCGCGCCAAGGCCGGACAGGGCAAGCCGGTCGGCAATGGTCTTGCGTTCCTGCTCATCAATGCCGCCATCGGCGCGCGCCGCGGCGATCATGGTGCGGATCAGCATCAGCGCGAATTCATCCTCGGCGGTCGTTGCCGAACCCATGGAGAAATCGTCGGCTGGCTGCGGTGCGGGAAGCTGGCCCACCGGCGCATCGGCGATCGCATCGCCGCCGCCCTTGCCATTGTATTGCTGCCAGGCTTTCCAGGCGAGACCGCCGAGCGCGGCCAGGCCGCCGACCTTGACCGCCGTACCGGTCAGCGTCCGGCCGGCGCGCGTACCCAAGAGCACCGCGACCAGTGCGCCGGTCGCCAGCGGATTCTCCTTGGCCAGTGTCTTGGCCTGTTCGGCCTTGTCGGCAACGGTCGAATCCGTTCCCGGCACCTTCGCCTTGAGAAGATCGTCGAGCAGTTTCTTCGGGTCGAGCATGGCAATGTCCTTCCGGCGCCGTGATGCGGCGTTCTCCCATGAGCTAGGTTTGCGACGGCCATATTGCAATGACGCCGGCCCGCTCCGCGGCAATATTGGAACGGTTTTATCCACGTCCCGACCCGATACGCGCACCCTTGCGGCGAACCGGAGTCCCGTCATGTTCGATGCCAGCCTGAAATCCGAGATCGCCGCAGCCGCACGCGGGCTCGGCGTCGAGCCGGCGGCGCTCGCGGCCATCGTCGAGGTCGAGGCGGCCGGCCGGTTGCTCGCAAGGGTGAACGGCCGCGACGAGCCGCTGATCCGCTTCGAAGGCCATTGGTT
>JBATNB010000585.1:0-2643 GCA_049290135.1 Rhizobiaceae bacterium | reverse complement strand
GCATCACCGTGGTCCCGTCCGGCACGGCAAATGCCCTGCCGGCGCGGCTGAGGAAAGTGACCTATGTCGGCCGGCACCTGGAGTGTTTCACCGAGACCGAAGTCGGGCCGGTCTTCGCGCTCAACCTCGATGTCGACGCGTCTTACCAGGCTGGCGCCGACATCGCGCTCACATTCCCGGCGCGCGGCCTGGTGCTGATCGGCGCGTGAGCGCGCCGGGGAAACTCGCCTCGGCAATGTCGAGGATGGCCGGGAAGACATTGGCGCCGCCGGCGATGACGATCGTGCCCCGTTCGAGCACGGTCTCCGGATCCGGCCGGACGATGCGCCCGCCGGCTTCCTCGACCAGAAGCAGGCCTGCCACGCAGTCCCAGCTGTTCATGTGTTCTTCCATGTAGCCGAGCAACCGTCCGGCGGCGACATAGGCAAGCATCAGCGCGCCCGAGGCGTTGCGGAAGAAAACCCCGCCCTCGTCGATGATCCGCGCGATCGCCGTAACGATGTTGGCCGCCGGCGCCCGCCCGGAGAATCCGGTCCCGACCGATCCCTCGCCGAGCCCCGCGGCACTTGCCGCGCGCATCGGCTTGCCGTTCAGGAACGCGCCTTCGCCGCGCGCGGCATGGAACACCTCGCCCGAAACCGGTTCCGCGATCACGCCGAGAATCGTTTCGCCGCTTTGCATGCAGGCGATCACCACGCACCATTGCGGAATGCCGCGCACGAAATTCGCCGTGCCGTCGATCGGATCGATCACCCAGTCATGGCCGCTCGAGCCGATGCGGCGGGCATGCTCCTCGCCGACGATCCCGTCGTCGGGCCAGCGTTCCTCGATGGCGGCGCGGATCAGCAGCTCCGTCTCGCGGTCGGCATTGGAGACCAGGTCCTGATGACCCTTGCTTTCAATGACCAGATTGTCGAAGGCGAGGAAATGCGCCTTGGCAAAGGCCGCTGCCCGGCGCGCAAGATCGATGGCGAATTCGACACGTTCGTTGTTCAAGGCACCACTCCGCGATCCCGCCGCGTCGGCACGGCGCCGCACCGATGCGCCACCGGCGTTTCAAATGCAATCGCCTCGTCGAGAGCGCCCGGCCGGCGGGTTCAGGCGGACGAAGCGGAGAATCGGTAGGAGGTGTCCTGGCGGTAAACCTGGCCCGGGAGCAGCAGGGCCTGGGGAAAGTCGGCGTGGTTCGGCGAATCCGGCCACACCTGCGGCTCGAGGCAGAGCCCGGCATTGGCGCCATAGGCGATCCCGTCGAGACCGGGCACCGGGCGGGCCACCTTGTGCCCGGCATAAAACTGCAGTCCCGGCTCGCTGGTGTGGACCTCCATGGACAGGCCGGACCGCGCGCCCTCCAGACGGGCAGCGAACGCCACGGCCCGCCGGGCGGGCGCCAGGCACCAATTGTGATCATGATCGACCGTGCCATCGCCCCGAACCGTTCGCGGAACGCGGAAATCGAACGGCGTGCCCGCCACCGGCGCGATCTCCCCGGTCGGGATCAATTCGTCATCCACCGGCAGATAGGCGTCGGCCGCGATTGTCAGGCGGTGCTGTCCGACCGATCCGGCGCCGCCATCGTCGAGGTTGAAATAGGAGTGATGCGCGAAGTTGCACAGGGTCGGCGCGTCCGTCACGCCGGTCACTTCGATGGCAAGCGCAGCCTGGTCGGTCAGCCGGTAGACGCAGGTGACATCGAGGTTTCCGGGAAACCCCATGTCGCCGTCCCGGTCGTAAAGCCTCAGCGCGACATGCGAGGGGCCCTGGTCGGCGAGCGCCCAGACCCGCTTGCCGGTGCCGCGCGCGCCGCCATGCAGCAGGTGCCGCCCGAGGAAATTGGTGTCGACCTGATGGAGCCTGTCTCCGATCCGGAAGCGCCCGTCGCGGATGCGATTGGCATAGCGTCCCGCCATGGCGCCGAAATAGGGGGAATGCGCCGGATAATCGTCAAAGTGCCGGAACCCCAGCACCAGCGGCGGCGCATGCCCCTCAAGCCGCAGGTCCTGGACGACGGCGCCCCAGGTCATGATGTGCGCCGTCAGGCCGCCGCCGGCGATCCGGATGCGATGCACCGTCTCGCCCGCCGCTGTGGTGCCGAACGTCTCGATCGCTGTCATCTGCGCGCAATTCCACGGACGTCCTCGACGAGCGCCGCATCGAGCGGGATGCCTTCCCGGGTCAGTTTCTCGCGCAGGGCATGACGCCTCGCCCCCGGTAGGCGCGCGCCGGGCTCGTTCGACACAGCTTCGGCCATGACGGCGAAGCGCGCAAGCGCGTCGTCTCCGAACGCCGCCGGATCCAGCGCGATCAGCAACTGCCCCGTTCCCGGCGGCTGGCCCTTGGCGTCGAAGAACGAGCTTTGCTCGAAGGCATAGTTCGCGCCGGTCAGCCCGGCGCACAGGAGTTCCACCATCAGCGCGAGCGCCACGCCCTTGGCATCGCCGAGCGGCGCCATCGTGCCGCGCATTCCGGCCGCCGGATCGGTTGTCGGCAGGCCTTCCTCGTCGAACGCCCAGTCCGGCGGGATGGCATCACCCTTCTGGGCGGCGGCCATGAGTTTGCCGCGCGCGACCTTCGACAGCGACACGTCGATGACGATCGGCGCGGCGGCCGGCAACGGCACGGCAAAGGCGATCGGGTCGGTGC
>JBATNB010000584.1:0-6233 GCA_049290135.1 Rhizobiaceae bacterium | reverse complement strand
GCCAAGCCCGGCACCGGCATCATCGCCGGCGGCCCGATGCGCGCCGTGTTCGAGACGCTCGGCGTCCAGGACGTCGTGGCCAAGTCGCAGGGGTCGTCCAACCCCTACAACATGGTTCGCGCCACGTTCGACGCGCTGAAGAACCAGTTGCATCCCAAGGATGTGGCGGCCCAGCGCGGCATCAAGTTCTCGGTCCTGCAGGCGCGCCGCCAGGGCGCGGTTGCAGCCCAGGAAGAGTAGGAGACGCGCGATGGCGAACAAGAAGACGCTCACCGTCGTCCAGACGGGCAGCCCCAGCCGCCGTCCGTCCGAACAGCGCGCCACGCTGGTCGGCCTCGGCCTGAACAAGATGAACCGCCGTCGCACGCTCGAGGATACGCCCTCCGTGCGCGGCATGATCGCGAAGGTCCAGCATCTCGTCCGTGTCGAGGACGAGGGCTGAACCGGTCCGCGAAGGAGCAAGTCCCATGAAACTCAACGATCTGCGTGACAAGGACGGCGCCAACAAGGCCAAGGCCCGCGTCGGCCGCGGCATCGGCTCCGGCTCCGGCAAGACGTCGGGACGCGGCGTCAAGGGCCAGCATGCCCGCTCGGGTGTCGCCATCAACGGCTTCGAGGGCGGCCAGATGCCGCTCTACCGTCGCCTGCCGAAGCGCGGCTTCAACCGTCCGTTCCCGGAGAGCTACAACGAAGTGTCGCTCGGGCGCATCCAGAAGGCGATCGACGCCGGCAAGCTGGACGCCAAGGCCACGGTCGACGCGGCCGCGCTGGTGGCGTCCGGCGTGATCCGCCGCGTCAAGGATGGCGTGCGCATCCTGTCGGGCGGCGATCTCAAGGCGAAGCTCGCCCTTGATGTCGTGCATGCCACGAAGGCCGCGATCGAGAAGATCGAAAAGGCCGGGGGATCGGTCAAGCTGCCTGAAAAGGCCGCGTCCGAGTAAAGTGATCGAACGAGCGGCGGCCACGGGCCGCCGCTTGCATCTTGAGGCCCTGAGGCCTATCTCGGCTTCGGTCCGGCGCGAGATGCGCGGTCCGGCCATCCGTCCAAGCGGGGTATCGAGCCATGGCGTCAGCCGCCGAACAACTTGCCTCCAATCTCAACTTCTCGGCTTTCGCCAAGGCGGAAGACCTGAAGAAGCGCCTGTGGTTCACGCTCGGCGCGTTGCTCGTCTACCGGCTTGGCACCTACATCCCGATGCCCGGCATCGACGCCGATGCGTTCGCCGCCGCGTTCGAGCAGCAGAGCAAGGGCGTGCTCGGCATGTTCAACATGTTCGCCGGCGGCGCGGTGGAGCGCATGGCGATCTTCGCGCTCGGCATCATGCCCTACATTTCCGCCTCCATCATCATCCAGCTCATGACCTCGGTGATCCCGTCGCTCGAGCAGCTGAAGAAGGAAGGCGAGCAGGGCCGCAAGGTCATCAACCAGTACACCCGCTACGGCACCGTGCTGCTGGCCACCGTCCAGGCCTATGGCATCGCCGTCGGACTGGAGAATTCCTCCGGAATCGTCACCGATCCGGGCTGGTTCTTCCGCATCTCCACCGTCATCACGCTGGTCGGCGGCACCATGTTCCTGATGTGGCTCGGCGAGCAGATCACCGCGCGCGGCATCGGCAACGGCATTTCGCTGATCATCTTCTCCGGCATCGTGGCGGGCCTTCCGGCCGCGCTCTCCGGCACGCTGGAACTCGGGCGCACCGGGGCGCTGTCGACGACGATCATCCTGCTCATCCTGGCCGTCGCCGCCGCCACCATCGCCTTCATCGTGTTCTTCGAGCGCGCGCAGCGACGCCTGCTGATCCAGTATCCAAAGCGACAGATCGGCAACCGGATGTTCCAGGGCGACACCTCGCACCTGCCGCTGAAGCTCAACACGGCCGGCGTCATCCCGCCGATCTTCGCCTCGTCGCTGCTGCTTCTGCCGGCGACCGTCGCCGGGTTCGCCAACACGACGACGCTGCCGGGCTGGGCGAGCACGATCCTGGCGGCGCTCGGCCACGGCCAGCCGCTCTACATGATGCTTTACGCGGCGATGATCATGTTCTTCGCATTCTTCTACACCGCCATCGTGTTCAATCCGAAGGACACGGCCGACCAGTTGAAGAAGCATTCCGGCTTCATCCCGGGCTATCGCCCGGGCGAGCGCACGGCGGAGTACATCGATTACGTGCTCACCCGCATCACGCTCGTCGGCGCTATCTATCTCGTCATCATCTGTCTCTTACCCGAATTTCTCATTTCCGCGTTCCGCGTTCCGTTCTATCTGGGTGGAACGTCGCTTCTCATCGTCGTCAGCGTCACGCTCGACACGGTGGCGCAGATCCAGGGTCACCTGATCGCGCACCAGTATGAGGGGCTGATCCAGAAGGCGAAGCTGCGCGGGGGGAAACGCACCAAATGAGATTGATCTTGCTCGGACCGCCCGGGGCGGGGAAGGGGACCCAGGCGCAACGGCTCGTCGAGACGCACTCCATTCCGCAATTGTCGACCGGCGACATGCTGCGCGCCGCGGTCGCCGCCGGAACGCCGGTCGGGCTCAAGGCCAAGGCGGTGATGGATGCCGGGGAGCTGGTGTCCGACGCGATCGTCAACGCCATCGTGGCCGAGCGGATCGACCAGCCCGATTGCGCCGGCGGCTTCATCCTCGACGGCTATCCGCGCACGCTCGTCCAGGCCGACGCGGTCGAGGCGATGCTGGAAGAACGCGGCCAGCGGCTCGATTGCGTCATCGAGCTCGTCGTGGACGACAAGGCGCTGGTCGGGCGCATCGTCAAGCGCGCCGAGGATGCGCGCAAGGCCGGGCAACCGGTGCGCAAGGACGACAATCCGGAAGTCTTCGACGAGCGGCTGCGGGAATATTACAAGAAAACCGCGCCGCTGACCGGCTACTACTACGCCAAGCGCATGCTCAAGGGCGTGGACGGCATGGCCTCCATCGACGACGTTACCGGACAGATCGCGGCTGTTCTTGCCTCGGTCGGGAAGAATTAGGCCGATTCACCGTTGACGCGCCGGACGGGTCGCTCTATAGCGGCCCGACTCCCGATCAGCGTCGCGACGGCCGGTTTTCCGGACGGGCGCGGTTTTCGTTCAGGATCACCCGCAAGGGCCGGCCTCCACCGGACGCGGGGCAATTTCGAAAGCGCCGGACGCGATCCGGCCCACATGGAGACACGAATGGCCCGTATCGCCGGCGTCAACATTCCGACCAACAAGCGCGTCGTCATCGCGCTGCAGTACATCCACGGCATCGGCGCGAAGTTCGCCAGGGAAATCACAGAGAAGGTGGGCATCCCGGCGGAACGTCGCGTGCACCAGCTCACCGACGCCGAGGTGCTGCAGATCCGCGAGACCATCGACCGCGACTATCAGGTCGAGGGCGATCTTCGCCGCGAGACCTCGATGAACATCAAGCGTCTGATGGATCTGGGCTGCTATCGCGGCCTGCGCCATCGCCGCTCGCTGCCGGTTCGCGGCCAGCGCACGCACACGAATGCGCGCACCCGCAAGGGTCCGTCGAAGCCCATCGCGGGCAAGAAGAAGTAGTCTGGCCGGGCCAACGGCAGGTCGGGACTGGCGAGCGCTCCGGCGCCAAACGCCATCCTCCCTCCCGCCCTTGGCCCTTTCAGAGGTGTAGCCGCTGGAATCACGGCGGCGTCGATATCGAACGAAAGGACTATCCATGGCCAAGGAAGCCGCGCGCGTCCGCCGTCGCGAACGCAAGAACATCTCGTCGGGCGTCGCCCACGTCAATTCGTCCTTCAACAACACCATGATCACCATCACCGACGCGCAGGGCAATGCGATCGCCTGGTCGTCGGCCGGCTCGCAGGGCTTCAAGGGCTCGCGCAAGTCGACGCCGTTCGCCGCCCAGGTCGCCGCCGAGGATTGCGCCAAGAAGGCGCAGGAACATGGCGTGCGCACGCTCGAGGTCGAGGTGTCGGGGCCGGGCTCGGGCCGTGAGTCGGCGCTCCGCGCCCTCCAGGCCGCCGGTTTCACCATCACGTCGATCCGCGACGTGACGCCGATCCCGCATAATGGTTGCCGGCCGCGCAAGCGTCGCCGCGTCTGATCCCGCCATTCCGGCGTCCTGTCCCTGAGCGGGCAGGGCGGCGGAACCCGTTGGCCGCCCGTCACGATTGAATGGTGGCGGGGCCGAAAGAGGAAGAACACCCATGATCCAGAAAAACTGGCAGGACCTGATCAAGCCGAACCGTGTCGAGTTCAACTCGAAGGGCCGGACGCTGACAACGCTGACCGCCGAACCGCTGGAGCGCGGCTACGGCCTGACGCTCGGCAATGCGCTTCGCCGCATCCTGCTGTCGTCGCTGCGCGGCGCCGCCGTCACGGCGGTGCAGATCGACGGCGTGCTGCATGAGTTCTCGTCCATCCCGGGCGTGCGCGAGGACGTGACCGACATCGTTCTCAACATCAAGGAAATCGCCATCCGCATGGAAGGCGACGGCCCGAAGCGCATGGTCGTGCGCAAGCAGGGCCCCGGCGCCGTCACCGCCGGCGACATCCAGACTGTCGGCGACGTCGAGATTCTCAATCCCGATCATGTGATCTGCACGCTCGACGAGGGCGCCGAGATCCGCATGGAGTTCACCGTCAACAACGGCAAGGGCTACGTGCCGGCGGAGCGCAACCGCGCCGAGGATGCGCCGATCGGGCTCATCCCGGTCGACAGCCTCTATTCGCCGGTCAAGAAGGTCTCCTACAAGATCGAGAACACCCGCGAGGGCCAGGTTCTCGACTATGACAAGCTGACGATGGCGATCGAGACCGACGGTTCGATCACCGGCGAGGACGCGGTGGCCTACGCCGCGCGCATCCTGCAGGACCAGCTGTCGCTGTTCGTCAATTTCGAGGAGCCGCAGAAGGCGGAAGCCCGCGAGCCGGTCACCGAGCTTGCGTTCAACCCGGCGCTGCTGAAGAAGGTCGACGAACTGGAGCTTTCGGTGCGTTCGGCCAACTGCCTGAAGAACGACAACATCGTCTACATCGGCGACCTGATCCAGAAGACGGAAGCCGAGATGCTGCGCACGCCGAACTTCGGCCGCAAGTCGCTCAACGAGATCAAGGAAGTGCTGGCGTCCATGGGCCTGCATCTCGGCATGGAAGTGCCGGATTGGCCGCCGGACAACATCGAGGAACTGGCCAAGCGCTACGAGGATCAGTACTGATCCCGCGCTGCCCGAAGGACACGGAAGGAAAGACACCATGCGTCATGGAAAAACCGGCCGCCGCCTGAACCGGACGGTCAGCCACCGCAAGGCGATGTTCGCCAACATGGCGGCCTCGCTCATCGAGCACGAGCAGATCGTCACCACGCTGCCCAAGGCGAAGGACCTGCGTCCGATCGTCGAGAAGCTGGTGACGCTCGGCAAGCGCGGCGATTTGCACGCCCGCCGTCAGGCGATCGCGCAGACCCGTTCGGAATCGGCGGTCAAGCGCCTGTTCGACACCATCGCCCCGCGCTACGCGGCCCGCAATGGCGGCTATCTGCGCATCGTCAAGGCGGGCTTCCGCCACGGCGACAACGCGGCGATGGCGGTCATCGAGTTCGTCGAGCGCGACACGTCCGCCAAAGGCGCGGCCGATCGCGCCCGCACCGAGGCGGAAGCCGCCGCGAACCCGGAAGCCGAAGCGGCCTGATCCGCCCGGCCACGCGACCTGGACATCGGGAGGGGCCGTTCGCGGCCCCTTTTCCTTTGGCGCAAGTGGCAGTGCCCGGGGCGGCGCGGGCCATCCTCGTTTCCCGTCATGGTCGGGCTTGACCCGACCATCTGCGACCCATCGCCGGAACCGTCATGGTCGGGCTTGTCCCGACCATCTGCGACGTTGCGAACGCCGCGGATCCTCGGGTCAAGCCCGAGGATGACGGCGGTGAATGGCAAGGCCCCGGATCCTCGGGACAAGCCCGAGGATGACGGCGGTGGTAGGCGGACCCGTCGGCGCGGGCCATCCTTGTTTCCCGTCATGGTCGGGCTTGACCCGACCATCCGCGACGCCTCGCTGGAACCGTCATGGTCGGGCTTGACCCGACCATCCGCGGCGCTTCCGCGCCGACAACGCGGGACCCCATAGGCAGATGCGCTGGCGCGCGGTAGGCTTTCGCCGAAACGCGCATGGAGGCCCGCCCGATGACCCGTCTCGTCCGCACGGACTGGCCCGACCACGGCGCGCCGGACCTGCCGCCGGCCTTCACGCTCGGCGAGGCCGAGGGG
>JBATNB010000583.1:0-2517 GCA_049290135.1 Rhizobiaceae bacterium | reverse complement strand
GGCGCATTCGGCGCGCCCGCGGCGGAACGGGAGCCGACAAGGCGGCCAAGGAGCGCGGACAACGCCATCCGCGTCAGTTCTTCTTCATCGATCCGGGGGTGATCAGCATCTTGATGCGGCCGCTCCCCCCGCCGCAGCCAGCAAGGTCGGCCAGCCCGGTCTTCATGCGCACGGTCAGCTTGCAGCCGACGATGATGTTGTCGCCTTCGGAAAGCACGACTTCCTTGCCCGTGAGCACCAGCGTCTCGCTCTTCATGTCGAAAACGCCGGCATCGCCGGTGGCGACCTGAGTATCGGACTTCACGTAGACCTTGCCGTCGACCTCGAGCTTCTCGATGGCGGCCGAACCGGTGGCGGCCGATCCCTCGCCGCGCGCGTAATGCACGGTCATGCGTCCGGACTTCATCACGGTATCGCCCTGCGACACGTTGACGTTGCCGGAGAAGATGGCGACGGAATCGTTCTCCCGGACCTCCAGCTTGTCGCTCTCGATCTGGATCGGCTGATCGCCGGACAGCTTGATGCCGGTCATGCGCTCGGCCGCGAACGCCGGCGTAGCCAGCGCCAGCGCCAGGGCGATCATCGTCAGTTCAATTGGTCGCGCCATTGGCGGCTCCCGATTCCCCGGCCTGCTTCAGGCGATCGGGATTGATGGTGAGGCGAACATTGCGTTCGAAAACGATGACCTTGCCGCCCTGGCTGACCGTCATGGTCCCGGCCGTCACGGTGGCCCCCTCGGACGTGATCTCCACCGGCTGGCTGGTGGACAGGCCGCCGGCGGCGATGTCGATGAAGGCATCCTGCAACCGCGCCACGGTTCCGTCGGTCGTGGTGGCGGTGACGGGACTGTCGAATTGCATGGTCGAGGCGGCGTTGTCGTAACGCCCGGACGCCGACAGCACGCGGGCGCGCACGTCGCCATTGACGGGCAGGTCGGCGTTGATGTCTTCCAGCCGCACCAGTCCGGTGTTCTTCAGATCCTGCGTGGCCCGCGTGGCGACCATGCGATAGGGGCGGCCGTCCGGCGTGGTGCCGTCGAGCTTCGGGTCGGCCATGACCAGTTGCCCGTTCGAGATCGCCGTGCCCGACACGTCGATCTCCACCGGCAGCGAGGGCCGGCGCGCGACGGTGAAGGCCACGAACGCCACGACGAACAGCATTCCGGCAATCGGGATCGCACGCTTCAGTTGCTGCACGCGCCGCGAATGGCGCATGGCGGCCACATGCGCCTGCGTCCGCATCCCTTCGCGCCTGTTGATTTCGCCGACCGCGTTCATCCGAGTACTTCTTCCTGCGGAATGCGCCTTCCCGCGGGCAGGGCCATCCCCTGTCCAACTCGGCAGCCAATATGGTTATTTTTAGATTAATCGCGAACCAAAGGCCAATTGCCGCGGCGGCGACGCCCTGCCGCATGGCGGCCGGACTGCTTTCCTTGACGGGCTGGTTGCGGTCTGGCAGTTTCCTCCACACTTTCGCCAGCACCGAATTTTCCAATATTGCCGGTCGCTTGGCGCGTTTGGGGGAATGCGTCAATGATCAAGTCAGAACTCGTGCAAACGATCGCCAACCGCAACCCGCACTTGTTCCAGCGCGATGTCGAGAATATCGTCAATGCCATCTTCGACGAGATTTCGGACGCACTGGCGACGGGAAACCGGGTGGAGCTTCGCGGATTCGGCGCGTTTTCGGTAAAAAACCGGCCGGCGCGGACCGGACGAAACCCGCGAACCGGCGAATCCGTGCCGGTCGACGAGAAGTGGGTGCCGTTCTTCAAGACCGGCAAGGAGCTGCGCGAGCGGCTCAACAAGAGCAAGTGAGGCCGCCACGAACGCCATGATGCGCCGTCTGGTCACCATCTTCATCATCGTCCCGATCGCCGCGGCGCTCATCGCGCTGGCTGTCGCCAATCGCGGACCGGTGGATTTCACCTTCGATCCGTTCAATCCCGGCAACCCGCTGATGTCGGTGCGCCTGCCGCTGTTCGTCTACATCTTCTGCGCCATGGCGGTCGGCCTGGTGCTCGGTTCGCTGGCGACATGGCTCGGCCAGGGGCGCTACAGGCGGGAGGCGCGCGAAAAGGGCGCCGAGGTGCGCAAGCTGGCCGGCGCGGCGGAATCGCAGCGCGCGCAGACGCAACCGCTCGCCCTGACACGCGGCTGACATGCAGCTGGTCGCGGCGGAGACGGTCGACCGGCTTCTCGATTTTCCCGGGCTTGTCGAAGCGCTGCGCGAGGCGTTCGTCGCGGGCGTGGTGCAGCCGGTGCGCCACCACCATGTCGCCGAGCGGCCCGACGGGCAGCCGACCACGCTGCTCCTGATGCCGGCCTGGACCGATTTCATGGCGGCCGGCACCTCGGGCGGGGGCCATATCGGGGTGAAGATCGTCACCGTGACGCCCGACAACAACAGCATCGGCCTGCCGGCCGTCGCCGGCGTCTACCTGCTCATGGATGGCAGGACCGGCGCGCCGCAGGCCCTCATCGACGGCGCCCGGCTGACGCTGTGGCGGACCGCCGC
>JBATNB010000582.1:0-2988 GCA_049290135.1 Rhizobiaceae bacterium | reverse complement strand
CTCGTCCCAGGGCCGGAGCGGCACGCCGGCTGCCGCGAGTTCCGCCGTCACGTCGACCCCGGCCGCCTCCACCCGCTGCTCCAGCGCCGGCACGATCGGCTTGCCGGCATGCACCACCGAGAAGCCGAGGAAATTGTCGCTCGCGCGTTCCGGCACGGAGATGTCGCTGTCGGGGAAGGTCGAGATCGCCGGCATCGGGAATGCCACGAGCGTTTCGATGTCGCGGTCGGCATGATTGTGGAACACATAGTCGACCGTGACCAGATCGGGCGAGATGTAGAGATCCTCCTGCTTCAGCTCGATCTCGTTCGACCGGCCGAGCACGATGCCGCCCGCCCCGATTTCGCCGACCGAATCGTTGGCCATCGCCGGAGCGGCGATCGCCACCAGGAGTGCAGTCGAACAAAGGCGCAGCATGGCATGGTCCTCCGCGAGGTCGAACATGGCGAAACGATAGCGGCTCGCCGCGGGCCGCGCCATGATCTGCAGCAGGATGTGGCCGAATTCCGGTCTCAGACGGCGATCGGCGCCTTGATCGACGGCGCCGGGTCATAGTCGTCCAGCGTGAAGTCGTCGTAGCGGAAGGCGAAGATGTCCGACACCGCCGGGTTGAGGCGCATCGTCGGCAACCGTCGCGGCGCGCGGGCAAGCTGTTCGCGCGCCTGGTCGAAATGGTTGTGGTAGAGATGCGCGTCGCCGAGCGTGTGCACGAACTCGCCGGGCTTGAGGCCGCTCACCTGCGCCACCATCAGCGTCAGCAGCGCATAGGAGGCGATGTTGAAAGGAACGCCGAGGAAGATGTCGGCCGAACGCTGGTAGAGCTGGCATGACAGGCGCCCGTCGGCGACATGGAACTGGAACAGGCAATGGCACGGCGGCAGCGCCATGCGGTCGACATCGGCGGGGTTCCAGGCCGTCACCATCAGCCGGCGCGAATGCGGGTTGGCGCGGATTTGCGCGATCACCTGCGCGATCTGGTCGATCGTTCCGCCCCGGCCGTCGGGCCAGGAGCGCCACTGGTGGCCATAGACCGGGCCGAGATTGCCCTGCGCGTCGGCCCATTCGTCCCAGATCGTCACGCCGTTGGCCTTGAGATAGGCGATGTTGGTGTCGCCGGCCAGGAACCACAGCAATTCGTGGATGATGGAGCGCAAGTGCAGCTTCTTCGTCGTCAATGCCGGGAAGCCGGCCGAAAGGTCGTAGCGCGTCTGCCAGCCGAACACCGCGCGCGTGCCCGTACCGGTGCGGTCGCCGCGATCCACGCCGTGGTTGAGCACATGGTCGAGGAGATCGAGATAGGCCCGCATGGCAGACGGTCAGTCCTCAACAAAAGAAACGGCGACCCCGGGCCAATGGCCCGGCATCGCCGCCCGTTCGAATACCCCGGCGCCGGTTCAGAGCGAACCGAGCTTCCCCAGATCCTTGGCGACCAGATAGTAGAAGGTCACGCGGCTCTTGGTGTTGTCGCCCGACATCGCCTTGCAGGTCGCCTGGATGGCCGCATTGGCCTTGTCGCCGTCGATGCCCAGCTTCTTGGCGCACCACTTGTCATGGACGCGCTTCAGTTCCTCCGGATCGGTGCACGAGACCAGCGAAGAGTCCCTGTTGCGCAGCGCAATGCCGAGATGCTTGACGATCTTGCCGACGATGGCTTCGTCGGCCTTGGCGTCGTATTTGCGGACATCGGAAAGGTAGTCGGCCATGGAGTCCTCCCTGGGCGCCGGTTGATACGCGCGCGGGCGGGGGCGAATCCCGAGCACGATGACGCCAGAGGTTTCATCCGGCAGTCCGCGATGTCAATGCGCCCTGTGATTGATCCACCCTTTTCAATCCGGTCGGCCGCGCCTATATTCGTCCTGCCGGCTTGTCCGGCTATGGCGATAAACGGTCGATGCAATAAACCATTCGGACCCGGGGGCGGTACCCGGCGCCTCCACCAGGAACCGTTCATGCGGGACGGCTGCTGATGGGGGCGAAACAGGATCGACGAGGGTGTAAAGATCGCGCTTTTGCCCGGCATGATACCACCGTTATCGGGTCAAACCTGTAGTTGCCAACGACAACTATGCTCCGGTCCGTCTCGCTGCCTAATGGCGGTGCGACGTCGGAAATCAAGTCCTGACGGGTAGCACCGGCAGGCGGGGCCCGGAGGCGCCTGGCAACAGAAGCCTCCACCTTTCCTCTTGTTCCGGTTTACCCACTTCGGACCCTGCCCTATGTAGGGGCAAGCGAATCGTCACGACGGTGCGGCACATGGCTGAGGATCTCATCCGCTACGACATTCTGGCGCAGGACGCCCTGCGCGGGGTCATGCGCAAGGTGCTTTCGGAGGTCCAGAAGACCGGCCTGCCGGGCAACCACCATTTCTTCATCACCTTCATGACCGATGCGGCCGGCGTGCGCATCTCGCAGCGCCTGCACGAACGCTACAAGGACCAGATGACCATCGTGCTGCAGCACCAGTTCTGGGACCTGAAGGTGACGGAAACCGGTTTCGAGGTCGGCCTGAGCTTCGCCGATGTGCCGGAGAAACTCGAAGTGCCCTTTTCGGCGGTGCGCGGCTTCTATGATCCCTCGGTCAATTTCGAGCTGGAGTTCGATGTCCGCGTCGAGCCGGTCGCGGCCGAGGCGCCGGTCGCAAACGAGCCGGTGGCCGCCGAACCGGACGATCCTGACGCCCCGGCGCGCGGCGCCGATGTCGTTTCGCTCGATGCGTTCCGCAAGAAATAATCCATGGCCGAGATCGTCAATTTGAGAACGGCGCGCAAGCGTCGCGACCGGGCCGAACGGGAACGCGTGGCCGGCGAAAACCGCGCCCTGCATGGCCGGACGCGGTCCGAACGCGTGATCGAGGCCGCCCGGCGCGACACCGAAGCCCGTCAACTCGACGGTCACCGGCGCGAGCCCGGGCCGGGCGACGAATGAGCGGCGTCGTCGCCAAGCATTCCGTGACCGTCCGCGGCCACCGCACATCGTTCTCGCTAGAAC
>JBATNB010000581.1:0-4962 GCA_049290135.1 Rhizobiaceae bacterium | reverse complement strand
GTTCCCGGCCGGCATCCAGCAGCGCGCGCATGGCCGGCATCTCGATCAGGCGGTAGAGCGCGGCGGAGCCGACCACGATCAGCGGCAGCGACACCAGGGCGGTGGCCAGCACCGAGGGCATGTCCTGGCCGGCGGCCGGCAGGATCAGCTTCACCGCCGCCTGGATCACGTAGACATGCAGCAGGTAGGTCGAATAGGACCAGTCGCCGAGCGCGCGCAGCCACGCATTGTCGAACTCGAGCGCGCGGATCGACCCGGCGACCACGAGCGCGGCCGGCAGGCCCCACCACAGCAGGCGCGGCATGCCGCTTTCCGGCAGCGGTCCGAGGATCAGCATGGCGGCGCCGATGACGAGCGACACCAGCGCAAGCCGGTCGGTGAAGCGGTTCAGCCGCACCAGCCGGAACACCAGGATGCCGAGGGCGAATTCGAGAATGATCGGATCGGTGTAGAAGCGCACCCAGACCGATGACGACGGCGCCACGGCGCCAAGCGCGACGAACGCCGCCAGAACGAGGATGACCGCGTTCAGCCGGTTGTCGGCGAAGAAGCGCGTCGTCACCGCGATCAGCGCGTAGAAGAACATCTCGTAGTTCAGCGTCCAGCCCAGCCCGAGAATCGGCTGCAGGCCGCCGGCCGCGTCGCCGGTCGGCAGGAACAGCAATGACCGCAGCAGGTGCGCGGTGTCGGCATGGGCGGTGTTGAGCAGGCCCGGCGCGGCAAGCGCCAGCACGAACAGCCCGAGCGTCATGAGATAGTAGAGCGGCGCGATCCGGGCGAAGCGCCGCATGAAGAACCCTCCGTCGACGGCCTCGGCGCGGCTGACCACCATGGCCAAGACGAAGCCGGACAGCACGAAGAACATGTCGACGCCGACGGCGCCGAGCACGAACACCACGCCCTGGCCCCCCTCGCGGGCAACCGAGGCAGTGATGTGGTAAAACACCACGAGAAACGCCGCGATGGCGCGCAGATGCTGGATTCCCGGCAGCACCGCGTAGCCGCGCGAGGCGTCCGGTTTTGGCACGTCGCGTCCGAATCCCAGCATCATCTGTTCCATTTGGCTCCGCATTTCTGCCCTTGCCTCACCGGACTGGCCCGTCCAGGGCCGTCCACAACGGATTTTGCAGGTTTCATGCCGCTTTTCGGCCGCCGGCTTTTGGTCTACCACGCGCCCGACAGGGAGGATCGAATGCCGAGCGAGATCGACAACGCCTTTACCGCGAAGAACCTTTACGAACGGTCATGGGACCCGACCTATGCCGGCGCGCTGTCGTTCATGCGGCGCAAGTTCTCCAAGAACCTGAAGGGCGCCGACGCGGTGGTGCTCGGCATCCCGTTCGATGCCGCGGTCTCCAACCGGCCGGGCGCGCGCTTCGGGCCGCAGGCGATCCGGCGCGCCTCGGCCATCCTCGACACCGACCCGCAATACCCGTTTCACCGCAACCTGTTCGAGAACCTCGCGGTCATCGACCATGGCGATGTCAAGCTCGACTATGGCCATCACGGCAAGACACCGCGCCTGATCGAGAAGGAAGCGGCGCGCATCGTCGCCTCGGGGGCGTTCCTGCTCGGCCTTGGCGGCGATCACTTCGTCACCTGGCCGCTGATGCGGGCGCAGGCGGCGGTGCACGGACCGCTGGCCATGGTGCAGTTCGACGCCCACCAGGACACGTGGCCCGACGAGAAGGGCCGCATCGACCATGGATCGTTCGTCGGCCGCGCGGCGCGTGACGGCACCATCGATCCGTCGCGCTCGATCCAGGTCGGCATCCGCACGCATGCGCCGGAGACCTGCGGCATCAAGATCATCCACGGCTACGATGTGGAGGAGATGAGCGCGCAGGCCATTGCCGACGCCATCGTGGCGCGCGTCGGCGATGCCAAGGCCTACATCACCTTCGACATCGACTGCCTCGATCCTGCCTTCGCGCCGGGAACCGGCACGCCGGTCGCCGGCGGGCCGTCGTCGGCCAAGATGCTGTCGGTGCTGTCGAAGCTCGGAGCGCTCGACCTTGTCGGCGCCGATGTGGTCGAGGTCGCTCCGGCCTACGACCATGCCGACGTCACGGCGATCGCCGGCGCGGCGGTGGCGCAGCACTATCTTGGCCTCGTTTCGGCCAGACGGATGCGATGACGAATTCGGGAACCGTTCACCTCCGCCTTGCAGCTGTCTCACCGGCGGTCGGGGCGGGACAGAGCAGACTGTCCCCGATATCGCTCCCGGATTGATTCCGCTTTCCCGGGCAAGTGCCAGGAAACGCACAACAAAGGACCGCTCAATGTCCGCGAAAATCTTCATCGACGGCGAACACGGCACCACCGGGCTGCAGATCCGCGAGCGCCTCGCCGGCCGGCGCGACATCGAACTCCTGTCGATCCCGGAAGCCGAGCGGCGCAACGCCGCGCTGCGGGAGGATCTGCTCAGGGCCGCCGACATCGCCATCCTCTGCCTGCCGGACGAGGCGGCGAAGGAGGCCGTGGCGCTGGCGCGGGGTGCCGGAACAAGGTTCATCGATGCCTCGACCGCGCATCGCGTGGCCGACGGCTGGGCCTATGGGTTCGCCGAAATGGCGCCGGGCCAGGGCGGCGCCATCGCGGCCGCGCGCAATGTCTCCAATCCCGGCTGCTATTCGACCGGCGCCATCGCGCTCATCCGGCCGCTGGTCGAGGCGGGCCTGCTGCCGACCGACTATCCCGTCACCATCAACGCGGTCTCGGGCTATTCCGGCGGCGGCAAGCAGATGATCGCGCAGATGGAGGACGCGACGCGGCTCGACGCCATCGCCGCCAACCATTTCGCCTATGCGTTGACGCTCGCCCACAAGCACGTGCCGGAGATCATGGCGCATGGGCGGCTTGCCCGCCGGCCGATCTTCACGCCGGCTGTCGGGCGTTTCGCCCAGGGCATGCTGGTCAACATCCCGCTGTTCACCGAACTGATGGCCGGCAATCCGTCGCTGGCGGCGATACATGAGGCGCTGGCCGCGCACTATGGCGGACAGCGGGTCGTCGAGGTGGTCGCGCCGGTTGAGGCAACCGCCCTTCCCCGCATCGACGCGGAGGAAATGCGCGGCACCGACCGTATGAAGCTCTATGTGCTCGGCAGCGAGGGCAAGGGACAGGTCAACCTCATCGCCTCGCTCGACAATCTCGGCAAGGGGGCGTCGGGCGCCGCGGTGCAGAATCTCGACCTGATGATCGGAGCGGCGTGACCGGCCGGGGCATCGCCCCGACCCTGTGCGCGTCGACCGGTGCGGCGATCAGTGCCGCTCCACGACCAGAGTCTCGGGCGGATAGCCGCCCTTGGCACCGCGCCAGTGCGCCACGGCGAACGCCAGCACGATGAGCGCCCCGCCCTGGTGGATCAGCGCCAGGTCGATCGGCACGGCCCACAGCAGCGTGAAGATGCCGATGGAGGCCTGCACCGCGACGAGGACGAACAGCACCACCGCCCGGCGCACATGCGTGCGCCGCGTCTCGTGCGCCAGCGCGGCGATCATGTGCCAGAGCGCCAGCGCCAGCAGCGCATAGGCGATCGAACGGTGCAGGAACTGCACGGTCTTGGGGTTTTCGAACAGGTTGCGCCAGGCCGGCTCGATGATCAGCAGGTCGGGCGGAATCAGCGCGCCATCCATCAGCGGCCAGGTGTTGTAGGTCAGGCCGGCGTCGAGGCCGGCGACCAGCGCGCCGAAATAGAGTTGCACCAGGACGGCGAGCACGATGAAGCCGGACATGATTCGGGTTTCCGCCGTGGCCTGGCCTTCCGAATGCGGCGCGAGGCCGCGCGCCACGGCCATGGTCGCGGCGAAGATCAGCGCGGCCAGCGTGAGATGCGTCGCCAGGCGGTACTGGCTCACGTCGACACGGTCGGCGAGACCGGACGTCACCATCCACCAGCCGATAAACCCCTGCAGGCCGCCGAGCGCCAGGATGCCGAGGAGCTTCGGTTTCAGCGCGCGCTCAAGCCGCCCGGTGGCCCAGAACAAGGCCAGCGGCAAGGCGAACACCAGGCCGACGCCGCGCGCCAGCAGCCGATGGCCCCATTCCCACCAGAAGATCCGCTTGAACCCGGCCAGGTCCATGCCGGCATTGATCTGCGCATATTCGGGAATCTGCCGGTACTTGGCGAATTCCTCTTCCCATTCGGCGTCGTTCAGCGGCGGGATCACGCCGTGGATCGGCTTCCATTCGGTGATCGACAGGCCGGAATCGGTCAGCCGCGTCGCGCCGCCGACGATGACGAGCGCGAACAGCACGACGAGCACGACGTAGAGCCAGGTGCGCACCATCGCCCTGTTGCGTGTTTCCTGCCGGTTCAAGGCGACGGGTCCGGCGACGGCGGCGGTGACATTCATGCGATGATCCCTTCGGAGCGGCTTCTTCGCCCGCCGGAAGGCCCGGATCAAGCGCGAATTTGGCGCAGGCCCGCCCGGCGCACCGGCCTAGGCGCAAACGTCGCGACACGCTAGGGATACGGCAAACGGAACCCCGCCATGCCCTATCAGGCCCGAAAACTCGTCGGAACGGTGCTGCTTGTCGCGCTCGTGGTCATCTATGCCATGGCCGCCGTCACGGTCGCATCCGCCCGGCTCGCCAATTCCGAGCCCTGGGTTCACCTGGTGTACTTCCTCGTCTCGGGTCTGCTCTGGGTGCTTCCGGCAATGGCGCTGATCAAGTGGATGGCCGGGCCGCGACCCCCGCGCCAGGATTGACGCGCCGCGCCTCAGAACCGCTGGTCGGCCAGGCGATCGGCGGGAAACCCGTCGATCACCGCCTTCAGCGCCTGGGGCGATGCGGTGATCCGGTCGAGGCGGACGCATGGCAGGTCGTGCGCGTCGTCCCCCTCCCGCAACACGCCGCTTCGCGACCCGATTACCGCGCTGATCCCGGCCTCGGCGAACATGGCAGCCGACGCGCCGGACCCCGCGACATCGGCCAGGGCCACGGACGGGCGGTGCC
>JBATNB010000580.1:0-2426 GCA_049290135.1 Rhizobiaceae bacterium | reverse complement strand
CTCGTCCGCCGCGAGCCGGCGCCACGCGGCGGAACGCGGATCGGCGTCGAAGGCATCGCGCGACTCGTGTATGCGCCGCAGCGCCTCGGAAAACCCGGGAAAGCCTTCCTCCTCGATGCGTTCGGCCGGCAGCCACTCCGGCATGTCGGCCAGCCGGGCGAGAGCGCCGGAAATGGCGCGGCGCAGGAGCTTCGGCGACAGGCCGGCGGTTCCCGGATAGACCGGCTCGACCTCGGGCAGGCGATCGGCCTCGGACGCGGGAACGACATGATCGGGGTGAACCATGGTCGGGCGGCCGTTGAACCATTCCATGCGGCCCGACACTACGACATCGGCGCCGACCGGCAGCGTCTTTTCCAGCCACTGGCGGTTGGCGTGGAAGAAGGTGAGCGCGATTTCGCCGCTGTCATCGAAGGCCATGACCCTGTAGGGCGCGGTACCTTTGCCCGGCGGCGGCGGGTGATGGCGCCCGACGCGAAGGTCGAGCGTGACGATGGCGCCCTCCGCCGATCCGGCGACGCCCGGTCGGCTGCGCCGGTCGATCACGCCGCTCGGCATCACCGCCAGCAGATCGAGCACGCGCACATCGCGGCCTTCCGTGTCGTTCGGCACGATCCGGCGCAGCAACCCGGCGGTCTTGCCGCCGATGCCGGGCAGCGACGAGGCGGGGGCGAACAACGGATCGAGAATGGACGGACGCATGAGGCGAAGATTAGTGGCGATCGCCCGGCGCGCAAGGCTGACATGCCACGCCGGGCACGCTATAGCGCCGACGGACAAACGGCGCGGACCATGACCGGAACCACCCTGAGCAGCGATGGACTCGACGCGCGGCGCAAGCGCGCGCTGTTTCGCGCCTGGCATCGCGGCACACGGGAAATGGATCTCGTGTTCGGGCGTTTCGCCGACGCCGAACTGGTCGGGCTCGACGATGCCGACCTCGGCGAGTTCGAGACCCTGCTTTCCCTGCAGGATACGGATCTTTTCAAGTGGGTGACGGGCGCGGCGGCGATTCCTGCCGAACACGACACGCCGCTGTTCCGCCGGGTCCGCTCCTACGGCTCGTCATTGTGAACGCCATGGTCAGGCTCCCGCCCATCAAAGCGAAGGCCGGCTTCCCGGGCCGCACAGTGATCGACCAGACCCCGGATGGCTATGAACCGTTCGTGATCGCCGAACTGTCGCGAACGCTGGCGCCGGGCGGTCCAATCCTGTTCGTCGCACGGGACGGCCAGCGCCTGCCGGCGATCGCGGAAATGCTGAGGTTCATCGATCCGGCGCTGCCGCAACTGATGCTGCCGGCCTGGGACTGCCTTCCCTATGACCGGGTGTCGCCCGGCGCGGACGCGACGGCGCGACGGCTCGACGCCATGGCCGGGCTGGCCGCGCTCCGGGAACGCCCGCACCGCGCGGTGGTGCTGACCAGCGTCAATGCGCTGATGCAGTTGATGCCGCCGCCCGAAACGGTGCTCGGCCAGGTGCTCGAGGCCAGGCCCGGCAACCGGCTCGACATGAACGGCCTGGTCGGCCGGCTCGAGCAATCGGGCTTCGAACGGGTCGGCTCGGTGCGCGATGTCGGCGAGTTCGCGGTTCGCGGCGGCATTCTCGACGTGTTCGCCCCCGGCGCGGAAGAGCCGTTGCGGCTGGATTTCTTCGGCGACACGCTGGAGACCATCCGCGCCTTCGATCCGGCGACGCAGCGCACGTCCGGGCAGCGCCAGTCGTTCAGGCTTGGCGCCATGAGCGAAGTGAAGCTCGATCCCGAAACGATCAGCCGGTTCCGCAGCCGCTACCTGGCCACGTTCGGGGCGCCGTCGCGCGATGACGTGCTTTATGCCTCGATTTCGGAGGGACGCCGGTTCGCCGGCATGGAACATTGGCTCGGCTTCTTCCACGAGCGGCTGGTCACGCTGTTCGACTACCTGCCGGATGCTCCGGTCGTGCTCGATCATCTGGCGGATGAAGCCATCGACGCACGGCATGCGCAAATCCTCGACCACTACGAAGGGCGGAAGCGCCAGGCCGACACGCCGGCATTGGCGGACGCGGTGCCCTACAAGCCGGCGGCGCCGGGCAATCTCTACCTCGACCCCGACCAGATCCGCCAGGCAACGGCCGATCACCCGGCCTTCGTGTTGACCCCGTTCGAAACGCCGACGGCCTCGTACCGCGCCGTCGTCCACGCCGGCGCGGCGCCGGGACGCTCATTCGCCGAACAGCGCGCCGATCCCAATGCCAACGTGTTCGACCATGTGGTGCGGCACATCGCCGACCTGGCCTCGTCGGGCAAGCAGGTGCTGGTGGCGGGCTGGAGCGAGGGATCGCTCGACCGGATGCAGCAGATCCTGGCCGAGCACGGGCTCGCCCGCCCGGAGAAGGTCGCCACGCTTGCGCAACTGGGCGCGGTCAGGCGCGGCGTTGCCGCG
>JBATNB010000579.1:0-5280 GCA_049290135.1 Rhizobiaceae bacterium | reverse complement strand
GGCCACCGCATCGGCTATGGCGGCGGCTACTATGACCGCGCCATCGCCCGGCTTGCCGCGCGCGGACTGGCGCCGCGCCTCATCGGCGTGGCCTTCGACTGCCAGGAGGTCGAGGCCGTGCCGGCCGAACCGCACGACCGGCCGCTTCACGCCATCCTGACGGAAAGCGGCTTGCGAAGCTTCGCCGGCCGCGCGTAAGAACGGCGACATGAGACTGCTCTTTCTCGGCGACATGGTCGGCCGCACCGGCCGCAACGCGGTGATCCAGCGCCTGCCCGGCCTGGTATCGGACTACCGGCTCGATTTCGTCATCGTCAATGGCGAGAACGCCGCCGGCGGCTTCGGCATCACCGAGGACATCGTGCGCGACACGCTGGCCGCCGGCGCCGACGTGGTGACCACCGGCAACCACGTGTTCGACCAGAAGGAAACGCTCGACTTCATCGGCCAGGCCGACCGGCTGCTGCGGCCCGCCAATTATCCGGCCGGAACGCCGGGCCGGGGCGCCGGGCTCTATACGGCGAAGAACGGCGCGCGCGTGCTGGTCGCCAACGTCATGGGCCGGGTGTTCATGCATCCCGATCTCGACGATCCCTTCGCCGCCGGTGAGCGCGAGCTTGCCGCCTGTCCGCTCGGCGATCAGGCCGATGCCGTGTTCGTCGATTTCCACGCCGAGGCCACCAGCGAGAAGATGTGTTTCGCGCATTTCGTCGACGGGCGGGCGAGCGCGGTCATCGGCACGCACACGCACCAGCCGACCGCCGATCACCAGATCCTCAATGGCGGCACCGGCTACATGTCGGATGCCGGCATGTGCGGCGACTATGATTCCTCGCTCGGCATGGTCAAGGACGAGCCGCTCAACCGCTTCCTCACCCGCGTGCCGCGCGGGCGTTTCGAGGCCGCCGCCGGCCCGGCGACATTGTGCGGCGTCGGCCTGGAACTGTCCGACCGCACCGGGCTATGCGAGCGGATCGCGCCGCTGCGGCTCGGGCCGCGGCTTGAGGAAACCGTGCCGGCCTGGTGGTGACGAGGCCAGTTGGGGAACGCCATGGTGTCGCGTGAGGAATTCGCCGCCCTTGCCCTTGCCTGTCCGGGCGCGACGGCGCGGCCGCATTTCGATCGGACCGCCTACCGCACGCGGCGCATCTTCGTCACCCTCGCCGCCGATGGCCTCAGCGCCAACGTCAAGCTGTCGGTGGACGACCAGGCGCTGCGCTGCGCGCTGCACCCGGAATCGCTGGCGCCGGTGCCCAACAAGTTCGGCGATCATGGCTGGACGACGATCGATCTCGGGCGCGCCGACCGCGCGCTTGTCGAAAGCCTTCTGGCGGACGCTGCGAGGGACGCCTCGCGCAAGTGACCGCCGTCAGTAGGCCGTGCCGTCCTTGTGCCTGAACACCCATCTGCCATCCGGTCCCAGGTCGGCGCGCAGGTCATCGTTCGGGTATTCGCCGCTGTCGCCGGGAGTTCGGTCGCCGATTTCCAGGTACACCGCATCGGCGTCGGAGCGATTGACGAGGTGGTGCGCGAGACCGCCCTTGGGGAATCCGGCGCACATGCCGGCGGTCAGCACAATCTCGCCGCGGTCGGTCGCCAGCACCGCCTCGCCGGCGATCATGTAGACGAACTCGTCCTGGCGCGAGTGCCGGTGCATCAGCGCCGATTCGCCGCCCGGTTTCAGCACCGTCAGGTTGACGCCGAAATTGCTCAATCCGAACAGGTCGCCGAGCGGATGCTTCACCCGGCCGGCCATGCGGCTGAGGAAGGGTTCGGGATAGACCGAGGGCTTCAGGCGTGCCGGCGCCTCGTCGGCGCGAATCGCCAGGGGTCGGGTGGCGGTTGGCTCGGTCATCATGGCCTCCGTTGCATTCGGGCGCGTTGGCCCTGGGCATCCCGGGCCAGCGAAAGCGGGATTCAATCGGGGGCGGCGCTAGATCCCGGCCAGGATCAGGATGGTGCGCCGCCTCGGCAAGGTGCGCGGCGAGACCGTAAACGCCTTTTCGGTCGAGCGCACGATGTCGAAGCCGTCACCGACGCGGTCAAGAAAACTCTCGATGGTCGAGAAGCGGCGATGCATCGGCAGCACGATGGAGGATTGCAGGCGTTTGACGATGGCGCTCATGCCGTCATGGGTCAGCGTCAGACCGCCATCGACCGGCACCATGACGATGTCGAGCCGGCCGATGGCGGCATAGTGGCTGTCGGTCAGCATGTGGTGCAGGTGGCCGAGATGGCCGATGCACAGGCCGGCGATCTCGAAGATGAAGATCGAGTTGCCGTCGGCTTCCATCATGTCGCCCATGCGGATGTCGGTCGGCACGTTGCGGATGATGGCGTCATCGACCGCGAGATGGTGGCGGGCGGGGCCGCCATCGGGACTCCAGCCCGGCAGCACATGCTCGATGCCGGGGTCGGGCGCGTGCGTGAAATGCGTCTCGTGCGCCTTGTTCATGGTGACGACGCGCGGCAACGGATCAAAGCCGTGCGCCCCGGAGTAATCGGTGGCAATGCGCACCCCCGCGGGCGTCTCGATCACGAAGGTGGAATGGCCGGCATAGGTGATGGTGACGCCGCCATCGGCGGCGGCGGGAACGCCCGGGCCGGCCGCGGCCAGAACGACAGGCGGACCGGCTTCGCGCCGCAGATCCTCAGCCACCGCCATGCACAGGCTCACGGTGGCGGCGGCGGCCGGCAGCGGGGGGAGGAAAAGTGCGAGCAACAGGATCAGGCGCATCGACAGCCTCGCGATCGCCGCCAGACTAGCCGGACAATGCGCGCGGGAAAACTCACAAGCCCGTGCGCGCCGCGCCGTTGCCGCCCCCCGTCTGGACGAAAAGCCCGCCTTTACCTATAAGCCGCGCCATCCAGACACGAGAAACGACGCCCGCCCGGGGAGCATCATGGCCGGTCACAGTCAGTTCAAGAACATCATGCACCGCAAGGGCCGCCAGGACGCGGTCCGCTCCAAGCTGTTTTCCAAGCTGGCGCGCGAGATCACGGTCGCGGCCAAGATGGGCATTCCCGATCCGGCGATGAACCCGCGCCTTCGCCTCGCCGTGCAGGCCGCCAAGGCCGAATCGATGCCGAAGGACAATATCCAGCGCGCCATCAACAAGGCCGCCGGCGGCGACACGGAGAGCTATGAGGAAGTGCGCTACGAGGGCTATGGGCCCGGCGGCGTCGCCGTCATCGTCGAGGCGCTCACCGACAATCGCAATCGCACCGCCTCCAATGTGCGCGCCGCCTTCACCAAGGCCGGCGGGGCGCTGGGCGAAACCGGCTCCGTCGGCTTCATGTTCGTGCGCGTCGGCGAAATCGCCTACAAGGCGGATTCCGGCGACGCCGACACGGTGATGATGGCGACGATCGAGGCCGGCGCCGACGATGTGTCTTCGGGCGAGGATGGGCACGTGATCACCTGCGCGTTCGAGGCGATCGGCGAGGTGTCGGCCGCGCTCGAAGCCGCCCTTGGCGAGGCCGAGTCGGTCAAGACGGTGTGGAAGCCGCAGACCATGGCGCCGGTCGACGAGGAAAAGGCGATCTCGGTGCTCAAGCTCATCGATCGCCTCGAGGACGATGACGACGTGCAGAACGTCTATGCCAATTTCGAGGTCGACGAAGCCACGCTCGCCAAGCTCTCGGCGGCCTGATCCTTGGCCGGCCCGCGCATTGCCATCGCCTATTGCAGCCAGTGCAACTGGATGCTGCGCGCGGCCTGGATGGCGCAGGAACTGCTGCAGACCTTCGGCCAGGATCTCGGCGAGGTGGCGCTCGTGCCGGGCACGGGCGGGATCTTCACCGTCAGTGTCGACGGCGTCACCGTCTGGGACCGCAAGGCCGATGGCGGCTTTCCGGACGCCAAGGCGCTGAAGCAGCGCGTGCGCGACCACGTCTGGCCGGAGCGCGATCTCGGCCATGCCGACCGCAAGCCTGGCTGACGCGGCGGTTTCCGGCTCGTCCGGTCAAGCTTGACGATCGGTTGACATTGCGGTCGGTGTTTCGCCAGGCGATACATCCACGCTGCTCGTCCTTTGGGCCGACTTGGTGCGGACGTAGCCGGCGTCCTGATGAGCCTCGGATCCGGCTTGATCTGCTTGCCGGCGTCGAATCCGGCGCGGTCGACTGGAGCTCCGATTTCCTGTTCGCCTGACACGCTCCTGGCGGACAACAAAAAGCCCCGGCAGCGATGCCGGGGCTTTTCAGTCCGCGAAGGCGCGAACAATCAGATGCCGAGATTGGCGAACTTGTTCTTGAACTTCGACAGGCGGCCGCCACGGTCGAGAAGCTGCTGCGACCCGCCGGTCCATGCCGGATGCGTGGAGGGGTCGATGTCGAGGTTGAGCGTGTCGCCTTCCTTGCCCATGGTCGAGCGGGTCTTGAAGGTGGAGCCGTCGGTCATCACCACGGTGATGAAGTGGTAGTCGGGATGAATCTTGGCCTGCATCGGTCTGTTCCTCGGGCGCGGCTGACGATTGTTCGCCCGCGCTCATCAAAAACTTGAAGCCGTGTCCGTTTCCGGGCTACGGCTTCCTCGGGTCGGGCGTGCCTATACATGAGGCGTTGGCGGCCGGCAAGCTCGATTCGAAGGACAGGGACAGGCGCATGGCTGAGAGCGACGGCACGACGAAGGCACGGCGGAACCTCTCGCCGCTCACGCGGCTGCTGCCCTACATGTGGAAGTACCGGCGACTGGCCGGGTGGGCGCTTGTCTTCCTGATGATGGCCGCGGCCACGACGCTGACGCTGCCGCTCGCGGTGCGGCGGATGATCGATCACGGCTTCTCCGGGGCCGACACCGCGCTCATCGCCAATTATTTCTCCATGCTGATCGTCATTGCCGGCGCGCTCGCGCTGGCTTCGTCGCTGCGCTACTTCTTCGTCATCACGCTCGGCGAGCGCGTGGTGGCCGATCTCCGGCGCGACGTGTTCGCGCATGTGACGACGCTTTCGCCGGCCTTCTTCGACCGGTCGCAGTCCGGCGAGATCGTGTCGCGGCTCGCCGCCGACACGACGCAGATCAAGTCCGTCGTCGGCGCGACGGCGTCGCTGGCGCTGCGCAACACGCTCATGGGCATCGGCGCGGTGATCATGATGGTCGCCACCAGCCCGAAACTGTCGCTGATCGCCATCGCGGCGATCCCGGTGGTGGTGCTGCCGATCATCGCGTTCGGGCGCTCCGTGCGCCGGCGGGCGCGCGCCGCGCAGGATACGCTCGCCGGGGCGACGGCCTATGCCTCCGAGCAGATCGGCGCCATCCGCACGCTGCAGGCCTACACC
>JBATNB010000578.1:0-2195 GCA_049290135.1 Rhizobiaceae bacterium | reverse complement strand
ACGCTGCGCGCCGCCATGCGCACCGGCGGCGACATGATGCTGCCGCGCCTGCGCGCGCCGCGCCAGGTTCACCCGCCGCTGGTGGTCATTGCCGACATTTCCGGCTCGATGAGCCAGTATTCGCGGCTGTTCCTGCATTTCATGCACGCGATCGCGGAAAAACGCCGGCGCGTGCACACGTTCGTTTTCGGAACCCGCCTGACCAATCTCACCCGCCAGATGCGCCGCCGCGATCCCGACATCGCGCTGGCCGATTGCGCGCGGCTGGTACGCGACTGGTCCGGCGGCACCCGCATCGGCGAGACGATCGGCGAGTTCAATCGGCGCTGGTCCCGGCGGGTCCTCGGGCAGGGGGCGGTGGTGATCCTGATCTCCGACGGGCTGGAGCGGGAATCGGTCGAGGGCCTCGGCGTCGAGATGGAACGGCTGCGCAAATCCTGCCGCAGGCTGGTCTGGCTCAATCCGCTGCTGCGTTTCGACGGGTTCGAGGCGCGCGCGCGCGGCGTCCGGGCGATGTTGCCGCATGTCGACGAATTCCGGCCGGTTCACAATCTCAACGCGCTGAGGGATTTGTGTGCTTCGCTGGCGGATACGCCGAAGGCGCGGGGAGGCAGGGAACAATGGGCAAGGATGCTGCAATGAACGCCACGCCGGACGAAAGCCGCGATCCGTTGGCGATTGCCGAAGCCTGGCTCGACGCCGGGCGCAAGGTGGCGATCGCCACCGTCACGGAGACCTGGGGATCGGCGCCGCGTCCGGTCGGCAGCCATCTGGTGATCGACGGCGACGGCAATTTCCACGGCTCGGTCTCCGGCGGCTGCGTCGAGGGCGCCGTGGTCAGCGAGGCCGCCGACGTGATCGAAAGCGGCCGGCCGAGGCTGATGGAATTCGGGGTTGCCGACGAAACGGCATGGCGGGTGGGCCTGTCCTGCGGCGGCCGCATCGCCGTCTATGTCGAGCGGCTGGGCTGAGCGATGGAAATCGGGCACCTGCGCCTACTCAACGCGGAGCGGCGGGCGCGCCGCGCCGCGATCCTGGCGACGGACCTTTCCGCAGGGAAGGGCTGGATCATACGCGAGGACGATCGCTTGCCCGATGACCTCGCGGAGCCCGTGCTGCAGGCGTTCCGGTCGGGGAAATCCGTCACGGTCGAGGCGGGCGGACGATCAGTGTTCCTGAACGTGCACGTGCCGCCGCCCCGCCTCGTCGTCATCGGCGCGGTCCATATCAGCCAGGCGCTGGCACCCATGGCGGCGGTCGCGGGCTATGACATGGAGATCATCGACCCGCGCACGGCATTTGCCACCGAGGAACGGTTTCCCGGGGTTCCGGTGCATGCCGACTGGCCCGAGACCGTTCTGGCGGCCCGGCCGCTCGATCCCTACTGCGCGGTCGCCGCACTGACGCATGATCCGAAGGTCGACGATCACGGTCTCATCGCCGCGCTCGCCGCCGGGTGTTTCTATGTCGGCGCGCTGGGCAGCCGCAAAACCCATTCCCGGCGGCTCGAACGCCTGGCCGCGGCCGGCGTCGCGCCCGAACAACTGGCCCGGATCCGGGCGCCCATCGGGTTGCCGATCCATGCATCCAGCCCGGCGGAAATCGCCGTAGCAGTGCTCGGCGAGGTGATCGACGCCTTCCGCACGCCCGGGGAACTGAAGGCCGCGCCATGAAATTCGGGCCGGTGGCCACGGGCGATTCGAACGGGGCCTATCTGGCGCATTCGGTCGCGGCCGGAAGCCTCCGGTTGCGCAAGGGTCGGCTGATCGGCGAAGCGGACATCCGCGCGCTGCTGGAGGCCGGCGTCACGGACATCATCGCGGCCCGGCTCGATGCCGATGATGTTCACGAGGATGAGGCGGCAAGCCGCATTGCCCGCGCGCTCGGCCTTTCCGGCGCGACGGCGGGGGCGGCGTCGACCGGGCGGGTCAACATCCATGCCGACGTCGCCGGGGTGCTGACCGTCGATGCGCCGGCCGTCGAAGCGCTCAACTTGGTGGATCCGACGATCACGCTGTCGACGCTGCATCCGTTCAGCCGCGTTACCGGCGGCCAGATGGTGGCGACCGTGAAGATCATTCCCTTCGCCGTGCCCGAGCGCTTCGTTGCCCTGGCGGAGGCAAGGCTGGCCGGCCGGCCCGCCTTCGCGGTCCACGGTTTCCGGCGCTGGTCGGTGGCGCTGGTCCAGACGGAAC
>JBATNB010000577.1:0-3268 GCA_049290135.1 Rhizobiaceae bacterium | reverse complement strand
CCGGCAGGCCGAACACGCCGGCGCCCGCCGGGCGTTCTACGTCACCTGTCGCCTTGCTGCCCACGCTCGCGGTTTCCCTCGCTTCTCGCCCGACCGCCTAGCATGCCCGCCCCGGCCTGCCAACGGTGGCGCATTATTGGACAAAAGAATTGACCAGTCCGTTTTTCCGGGCCAGTGTCGCGGCATGAGTGTTGACGGTGGAAATGACGATGTCGCCGTGTTCAGCCCGGTTGCCGCCGGGCGCACGGCCGACGAGGTCACGCGCCAGATCGAATTGCTGGTGCTCGAGGGCGTTCTGGCGCCGGGTGACCGGCTGCCGGCGGAACGCGAGCTTTCGCGCCAGTTCGATGTCTCGCGACCGATCCTGCGCGACGCGCTGAAGGCGCTGGAGACTTCGGGGCTGCTTGTCACCCGCCATGGCGACGGCACCGTGGTAGCCGACGTGACCGGCCAGGTCTTCGCGCCGGCGGTCGTCGATCTGGTTTCCCGCCACCGCAAGGCGGCCGCGGACTATCTGGAATTCCGCCGCGACATGGACGGGATGGCCGCCGAATACGCGGCGCGACGGATGACGAGGGAGGATCGGTCGCTGCTCGAGGCCATCCTGGCCAGGATGGAGGATGCCCATGCGCGCTCCGACTTCGCCGCCGAGGCGGAAGCGGATGTGGATTTCCACACCGCCATCGGCGAGTGCGCCCACAACATCATTCTGCTGCACACGCTGCGCGCCTGCTATCGCCTGCTCTCCGACGGCGTTTTCCTCAACCGCCGCGCCATCTTCGGACTTCCCGGCGCGCGTGACGCGTTGCTTGCCCAGCACCGGGCCATCGGCACGGCGATCATTGCCGGCGACGCGGAGGAAGCGCGGCGTGCCGCCGAACGCCACCTCGACTATGTCGCCGATGCGCTGCGCATCGCGGAACGCAGCGGCGAATGGCGGCGGGTGTCGGCCATGAGGCTCAGCCAGCGCGCCGAACAGGCCAGCCGCGCGGAAAGGCGCGGAACCGCATGACCAGCAAGGGGCGCGTCGGGCTTTTCGTGACCTGCCTGGTCGATCTTTTCCGTCCATCGGTGGGTTTTGCCAGCCTCAAGCTGATCGAGGATGCGGGCTACACGGTGGATGTGCCGCTGGCGCAGACCTGTTGCGGCCAGCCGGCCTACAATGGCGGCGACCGGGATGACGCGCGCGAGATCGCGCGCCAGGCCATCGTCCTGTTCGAGGGGTTCGATTACGTCGTCGCCCCGTCGGGGTCCTGCGCCGGAATGCTGAAGAAGCATTATCCCGGCCTGTTTGCGGCCGAACCGCAATGGCACGAGCGCGCGCTCGCCTTTTCGGCCAAGGTGCATGAGTTGACGAGTTTTCTGGCCGACGTCGCCGATCACCGCCCGCTGGGCGCGGCGCTGGCGGCGACCGCGACCTATCACGATTCCTGTTCGGGCCTGCGCGAACTCGGCGTGCACGACCAGCCGCGGCGCCTGCTTGCGGCCGTGGACGGCCTCAGCCTGAAGGAGATGCGCGACAGCGACGTGTGTTGCGGCTTCGGCGGGCTGTTCTGCGTGAAATATTCCGACATCTCCAATGCGATCGTGTCGAAGAAAACCGAGGCGATTGCCGAATCGGGCGCGGAACTGCTGCTGGCCGGCGATCTCGGCTGCCTGATGAACATGGCCGGCAAGCTCAAGCGCGAGGGGCTGAAGGTCGAGGCCCGCCACGTGGCCGAAGTGCTCGCCGGCATGACCGAGGCGCCGCCGATCGGAGGCAAGGGCTGATGCAACTGACGTCGCCGACCTTCAAGGACAATGCCCGCCAGGCGCTGGCCGATGCGCAATTGCAGCGAGCCATGGGGCATGTGCGCAAGGGCTTCATCGACAAGCGCGCGGCGGCGGCCGCGGCGCTACCGGAATTCGAGGCGCTCCGCGACAGCGCCCGGGCGATCAAGGATCACACGCTCGCGCATCTCGACCTTTATCTTTCGGAATTCGAGCAGAAGGTGCTCGCCGCCGGCGGGCACGTGCACTGGTGCGCCACCGCGCAGGATGCCCGCGACGCGGTGCTTGCGATCTGCCGCGAGGCCGGCGCGCGCACGGTGACCAAGGGCAAGTCGATGATCACCGAGGAAATCGGCCTCAACGATTTCCTCGAGCAGAACGGCATCCGCCCGGTCGAGACCGATCTGGGCGAATATATCATCCAGCTTCGCGGCGAACATCCAAGCCACATCATCGCGCCCGCCGTTCACGTCAACAAGGACCAGGTCGAGGCCGATTTCCGCCGGGTGCACACGCACCTGCCCGACAGCCGCGACCTTTCCGAGCCCGCATCGCTGCTCGACGAGGCCCGCCAGGTGCTGCGGAAGGCCTATTTCGACGCCGGCGTCGGCATCACGGGGGCCAATTTCCTCATCGCCGAAAACGGCTCCACCGTGATCGTCACCAACGAAGGCAATGGCGATCTCACGCAGAGCCTCGGCAAGGTGCATGTCGTGGTGGCTTCGATCGAGAAGATCGTTCCGACGATGAACGACGCGGCGCAGATCCTCCGGGTGCTGGCGCGATCGGCCACCGGGCAGGACATGAGCGTCTACACCACCTTTTCCAGCGGTCCGCGCCGGGCGGAGGATCCCGACGGACCGGATGCCTTCCATGTCGTCATTCTCGACAATGGCCGCTCGTCGATGATCGGGACCGACTTCCATGACATGCTGCGCTGCATCCGGTGCGGCGCGTGCATGAACCATTGCCCGGTCTATCATGCCATCGGCGGGCACGCCTACGGCTGGGTCTATCCCGGACCGATGGGCGCCGTGCTCACGCCGTCGCTGATCGGCGTGGACCAATCCGGGCACCTGCCGAACGCCTCGACATTCTGCGGGCGGTGCGAGAGCGTCTGCCCGATGCGCATTCCGCTGCCCAGGATGATGCGGCACTGGCGCGAGCGCGAATTCGAGCGCGCGCTGTCGCCGGCCGTGCAACGCAACGGCCTGAAGGGCTGGGCCTTTCTTGCCCGCCGTCCGGGGCTGTATCGCGCCGTCACCCGGCTCTCGATCCTCGGCCTGCGGGCGCTGGCCTTCGGGCGCGGCCGGTTCCGTTCGCTGCCATTCGCCGGCGGATGGACCAAATGGCGCGACCTGCCGGCGCCGCAGGGATCGACATTCCTTGGCGCCTATGCCCGGGGCAAACGGCGATGAGCGGCCGCGAGGCAATCTTTTCCGCGCTGCGCGGGCGGCTGGCCGGGGGGAACGAGGAATCCCGGCGCGCGGCGGTGGCC
>JBATNB010000576.1:0-4981 GCA_049290135.1 Rhizobiaceae bacterium | reverse complement strand
GCCATGAGCGGCGCATCGAGGTCGGCCACCGCGAAACGCCGGCCGTCGGTCCGTAGAATCACCAGGGTGCCGGAGCCCGTCAGGCGGCCGCCCGGCCCGAGGCGCACCGACACCTTCGCGATGTCGTCCCAGGGGATTTCCACCGCGCCGGCCTGCGGAAAGCCGCGCCGCAACACCAGCGCATGCCCCATCGGCCTGACCTCCACGGTGATGAGCCGCAGCACCGCATGCGCGGCGATGAACGGCGCGGCGAACCCGAGTACGACCATGCACAGCCGCGCCACCGCGCCGTCGCCGAGCCCGCGCGAGAACAACAGCAGCAGCAGCAACCCGTAGCCGGTCGTGATCACCGCGGTCGGCAGCAGCAACGCCCATGGCGAGGCCCGCAGCCGCAGCGCCCCGCCCGGTGACCTGTTGTCGTTCGTTCCGTCCGCCACGGCTGATTCGCCCCTTTCGCCCGCCGACAGGATAAACCCGGAACGGAACGGGAAACAGGCGGCACCGCGACCGGTGGCGAACGGTTCAGGCGGGCGCGCCCGCCTGGACGATCTCGTCGGCAAGCAGCCGGTACTCGGCGCTCGCCGTTCCGGCACGCCGGGCGATTTCGTCGAGCTGGGCCTTCGCCGAGGCGACATCGCCGAGCATCAGGAACGCCTCGCCCATATAGGCCCGGGCGAGCGTGTAGTCCGGATTGATCCGCAGCGCCTCGCGATAATAGCCGAGGCCGACTTCGATCCGGCCGGCCTTGCGGTGCGCGTAGCCGAGATAGTTGAGGACGCGCGGATCGGCCTTGTCCGGCGCCAGCGCCAGGATGCGGATGGCTTCCTCGAAGCGGCCGGCCATGGCCAGATCGTAGCCGCCCTCATAGAGGAGATCCTGCGGCAGGGCGCTTTCCGCCTTCACGCATTTCTCCTTCTTCTTGTCCCAGACCAGGCCCTTCTTGCACTGCTCGGCGGTCTGGTTCGACGATCCGCCGCCACCGTCTCCGGCGGCAAGCGCCGGACTGGACAGGGCGGTCATGGCGAGTGCGACGGCAATGATGCGTTTCATGGCAGGCTCCCTCATCGACCGGTCTGTCGCCGGTCATGGAACGCCGATCATACGCCTGCCGGCGACCGGACCGAAGGGGCGGCCCGTTCACGATGTCGCGACGGTGCATTCACCGTTCCGGCGGCCACAGGCGGGGCCAGCCTTCCGGGCCGGTGTCGAAATTTCCGTCGCACTCATCCTTGGCGCGCGATTCCAGGAGCATGAAGCCGGGATCGTAGGGCGCGTTGATCAGCGTCCAGCGATCGTAGAGGCCGCAATCGCCGAGCCCGCGGCCCTTCATGAACGCCGTCAGTTCGCCCTTGCGGTTGTCCCACGACACGTTCCAGGCTTCGGCACGGACGACCGGGCCCTTCTCTCCCATGCCGGGCAGCGGGATCGCCCGGGCATTGGCGCCGCTGACATGGAAAGCAAGATAGGGCTGATTGTAGGCGCCGCCCTCCGCGCAGGGCGCGATCACCAGTGAGTTCTCGCCATCAAGGCGCGCCTCGAACGCTTCGCCATAGCCGAACCGCAGCGGATCGAAGAAGGCGCATTCGCCATCGCCGGTGAACCGGTCCCTCAGGGCCGCGGGCAAGGCATCGATGCTGGCGATCTCGCGCAAGCCCGGATCGACGGGCTCGGCCGCGCCCTTCTTCTCCAGCGCATCGCGGGCGCCGATCCGCCCCTGCGCCTCGTCGACGAAGATCAGCGCCGCCACATAGCCGTTGAGCGGGAACTCGGCCCGTTCGATCCCCTTGCCGATGTCGTAGGCAATCGAAAGCCGCCGCCCGGCGCGGAAGGCCGCCATCAGTTTGTCCACCGCGGGCGAGCCGGCCAGCAGCGACAGGTTCCAGTCCTCGTCCCGCCGGAACGCCGCCGCATCGACCGTGGCGACGGCAGCGCCGTCGACCGTGAAGGCAACGGTGCTGCCCGGACGGAAGGCCGCCGAGGCGCGGATCAGGCCCTCCACCGCCGCGCCGGGACCGGCCGCCCGCTTCAAGCCGGCGCCGAACACGCCCTCGCCCTGGCCCATGACCTCCACCGTGCAGGTCTGGGCATTGGTGCAATAGGCGGTGAAATCGCGGAAACTGCCGCTCGGCCCCGCCGGCGCCGGCGCCGTGGCGAGCAACAGGGCGGAAACAGCCAGGGCGGAGCGCATGAGAACCTCCTTGCGCGGGCGTCGGGGGCGAGGCAGAACCGCTCCGACCATGCCCGAACAGCGATCCGAAAGGAATTGCCGATGGCGGCGAAACGACCGGCGGTGATCGGTTTCGATGCCGATGACACGCTGTGGCACAATGAACGCTTCTACCGGCTGACCGAGGCGCGGTTCGCCGCGCTCCTGTCGGCGCATGGCGCCGCGGAGACGATTTCGGCGCGGCTTCTGGAGACCGAGCGGCGCAACCTTCGCCACTATGGCTACGGTATCAAGGGGTTCGTCCTGTCGATGATCGACACCGCCATCGAGGTGACGGGCGGCAGGGTCGAGACCAGCGCGATCGCCGAAATCCTGGCGTTCGGGCGGGACATGAGCGAGCACCCGGTCGAACCGCTGCCGCATGCGCGCGAGACGCTGGCGCTGCTGCACGGCGCCTGCCGGCTGGTCCTCGTCACCAAGGGGGACCTGTTCGACCAGGAGCGCAAGGTCGCCGCATCGGGTCTCGGCGACTTCTTCGATGCCGTGGAGATCGTGTCGGAAAAGACACCCGACACCTATCGCCATGTCTTCGCCCGCCACGGCAGTGGCGCCGGCGATGCGGTGATGGTCGGCAATTCGTTGAAATCCGATGTCATTCCCGCGCTCGAAGCCGGCGCCTGGGCTGTCCACGTGCCGCATGATTTGACCTGGGCGCTGGAACAGGTGCCGCCGCCGGTGAATGCGCCGCGCTTCCGCGCCATCGCCGACCTCTCCGGCCTGCCGCCGGTCCTCGACACGCTGGACTGGCCCAGATAGACGATGCCGATGACCCGCCTCAACGCCAACATCCTGCTGCTTTTCACCGGCGCCATCTGGGGCATGGGGTTCGTCGCCCAATCGACCGCGATGGACGCGATCGGGCCGTTCCTGTTCATCGGCCTGCGTTTCGCCGTCGCCACAGTCGCCATCCTGCCCTGGGCGCTCATGGAAGCCCGCCGCGCGCCGACGGCGCTGGAACCGGCCCATTGGCGGCTGTTCGCGCTCATCGGACTGGTGCTGTTTGCCGGCATGGCGGCGCAGCAGGCCGGCCTGCTGACCACCACCGTCACCAATTCCGGCTTCCTGACCGGGCTCTACCTGGTCATGGTGCCGTTTCTCGGCGTCGTCATCTACCGCCAATGGCCGCACCCGGTGGTCTGGCCGTCGGCGTTCGCGGCACTCGCCGGCGTGTTCCTCCTGTCCGGCGGCACCTTGACCGCGCTTGTCCCCGGAGACTGGCTGACCATCCTGTGCGCCTTCTTCTGGGGATTGCAGATCCTGCTCGTCGGCCGCCATGGCCCCGGCATCGGCCGTCCGGTCGCGCTGGCCGTGACCCAGTTCGCAGTGACAGCGGTCATCGGCCTTGCCATCGGCCTCGCCTTCGAGCCGTTCGATCCGTCCGCCATCCGCCTGGCGGCGCCGGAAATCCTGTTCGCCGGCATTGTCGCCGGCGGCCTCGGCTTCACCTTCCAGATGATCGGCCAGCGCTATACGACGGCGGCCAACGCGGCGATCTTCCTGTCTTCCGAGGCGCTGTTCGCCGCCCTGTTCGGCGGATTGCTGCTGGGCGAACGGCTTGGCGCGATGGCGGCGGCCGGATGCGCGCTCATCTTCCTGGCCATGCTCGCCGTGGAGATCGGCCCGGTCATGCTTGCCCGCCGCCGCCTCATCCCCTGAACACCAGCGCGGCGCGGGCGGCGATGAGCGCGAAGCCGGCGAGCACGTTGAGGCTGACCGGCTCCTTCAGCCAGACGATCGAAAAGCCGATGAACACGGCGAATGTGATGACCTCCTGGATGGTCTTCAGTTCCGCCGCCGAATAGACTTGGTGGCCGTAGCGGTTGGCCGGAACGGCAAGCCAGTATTCCGCCAGGGCGATGCCCCAGGAGAACATCACCGCCATCCACAGCGGCGCGGCCTTGTAGCGAAGATGGCCATACCAGGCGAGCGTCATGAAGACGTTCGAGGCGACGAGAAGCAGGATCGGCGCGACGCGCGGCGACAGAATCAGCGACATTTGGCGTCCATTCGGCTGGATATGCCCGACAGGAATGCCGGGAGTGATCCAAGTCAACGCTTGAGCCGCCGCATGTTTGAAGAATACAAATCGGTTTCGGCAAACCGCAACGACATCACCGCCGGAGGAGTGACGATGACCCTGAGGGAACGAAACGAAATCGATCTCGGCATCGATCCCGACACGGTGCGCCTGTTTGCGGAAAAAGCCCGCGCCATCGCCTCCGGCGTGGAGGACGAATATGAGGACGGCCGCGACCGCGATGTCGAATATGATGGCGACGGCCGCGACAGCCACAAGCATGACGGGCTGGCGGAGGAAGAATCCGACGACATGACGGCGGAGGAACTGCGCGAACTCATCGGCGACCTCAACGTCGACGAGGCGGCCGCGCTGGTCGCCATCGTCTGGATCGGACGCGGCGACTATTCCGGCGACGAATGGCCCGACGCCGTCGCCGCCGCGCAGGCCCGCAGCAACCGGCGCACGGCGCAATATCTGCTCGGCATGCCGCTGCTGGGCGAATATCTCGAAGCCGGCCTCGACGCGCTGGAAGTCTGACCGGGCGGTGGCGCCTCAGTTTTCCTTTACCACTCTGGCCTAGTGTTGCCCCGTCCCGTTTGTGCGGAGTCGGGCCGTGCCTGTTGTCCAAGCATTGAAACGCGCCGCCCTGGCCATGGTGCTGCCGGCGCTGCTCCTTTCGGCCTGCGCCCGCCATGACCGGCCCGCCGAGCCCGGCGATCGCGTCTCGTCGATCC
>JBATNB010000575.1:0-2755 GCA_049290135.1 Rhizobiaceae bacterium | reverse complement strand
GGTGCGCGCGCTGCCGCGGGCGGAACTGCTCAGGGCCTGGGCGACGCTGACGATCCCCGTGCTCATCGGCCCGCTGGCCGGCCCGCCGGTCGGCGGCTTCCTGGCGACCTATGCGTCATGGCACTGGATCTTTCTCATCAACCTGCCCATCGGCCTGTTCGGCTTCGTCCTGGCCACGCGCATTCTGCCGTCCATGCCCGGGACCGGTGCCGGCGCGCCCGACCTTACCGGCTTCGTGCTGGCCGGACTTGCCGCCGCCGGGGTCGTCTTCGGCCTGTCGGTGATATCGCTGCCCGCTCTGCCGCCCGCCTACGGGCTGGCGGCCGTGCTTGCCGGGCTTGTCCTGGCCGCCGCCTATGTCCGCCACGCACGGCTGACGCCGGCGCCGATCCTTGCGCTGGCGCTGTTCCGCCGTCCGGCGTTTCGCGCCGCCACGCTCGGGTCGTCGCTGTTCCGCATCGGCAATGGCGCGGCGCCCTTCCTGCTGGCGCTGCTGTTCCAGATCGTGCTGGGCATGACGCCGTTCGCCTCCGGGCTTCTGACCTTCGTCACCGCGGCCGGCGCCATCGCCATGAAGTTCGCCGTGCGTCCGCTGCTCGACCGCTTCGGCTTCCGGCTGGTCCTGTCGTCGGCGGCGCTCGCCAGTGGCGGGCTGCTCATGCTGATGGCGACCTTCTCGGCGGCCTGGCCGACCGCCGCGATCCTGGCGGTGCTGTTCCTGTCCGGGTTCGTGCGGTCGCTGTTCTTCACCGCGGTCAATCCGCTTGCCTTCGCGCAGACCAGCGATGCCGAAGCCGGCGAGGCGACCGCGCTCGCCTCGGTCGTCCAGCAGATCTCGCTGGCCTGCGGCGTGGCGCTCGCCGGGTTCATCCTGGAGAGCTTCGAAGCCGCGGGACACGGCTTTTCGGCCGCCGCGTTCTCCGCCGCCTTCGTCGCCATCGGCCTGGTGACGATGTGCTCTGCGCCGTTCTACATGCGCCTGCCGGCGGAAGCCGCCGAGGCGCTGTCGGCGCCGCCTCAGTCCTCGGGATCGGCCTGAGCGGCCCTGCCCTTGAACCCCTTGGCGAGGATGAAGAGCTCCACCGATTCATCGCGGCTTGCCGGCGGCTTGACGTGGTGGACGGAGGCAAAGGCCCGCTTCAGGGTCGCCAGCAGCGCCCCCTCCGTGCCGCCCTGGAAGGTCTTCGACAGGAAATGCCCGCCCGGCTTCAGCACCGCCATGGCGAACTCCGCCGCGGCCTCGACCAGCGCCATCGTCCGCAGATGATCGGTCTGGCGGTGGCCGATGGTCGGCGCGGCCATGTCGGAAAGGACGATGTCGGGAGGGTCGCCGAGCGCGGCGAGCAGTGCGTCCGGGGCCTTCTCGTCGAGGAAGTCCATCTCGAGGACCGTCGCGCCTGGAACAGGATCCATGCCCAGAGAGTCGATGGCGACGACGCGCGGCCGATCGACGGTCGAACCGGTGCGCTCCACCGCCACCTGCGTCCAGCCACCCGGCGCGGCGCCAAGGTCGATCACGCGCTGGCCCGGGCGCAGCAGCTTGTAGCGGTCGTCGATCTCGATCAGCTTGAAAGCGGCGCGAGAACGCCAGCCCTCGGCGCGGGCGCGGTGAACGTAGGGATCGTTCATGTGGCGTTCGAGCCAGCGCCGTGACGACGCCTTGATGCCGGACTTCTTCGTCAGCCTTTCCTTCAGCGGCCTGACCCCGCTGCCCTTGCCGCCCGGCTTCTTCATCGTCTTGTTCCCCGCCGCCAGGCGCCGTCGCGCCCCATCAGCTCGATGAGGATGCCCTCGCGCAGGCCCCGGTCCGCGACCCGCAGCCGCTCGGCCGGGAATGCCAGTCGGATGGCGTCGAGGATGGCGCACCCGGCCACGACGAGATCGGCGCGATCGGAGCCGATGCAGGGATTGGCGCGCCGCTCCTCGAAGCTCCAGCCTGTGATGGTCGTGATCATGCGGTCGATGTCGATCTTGTTCATCCACGCGCCGTCGACGCGCCGGCGGTCGTATCGTTGCAGCCCGAGATGCACGCCGGCAAGCGTTGTCACCGTTCCGGAGGTGCCAAGCAGGTGGAATCCCGCCCGCCCGCCGAGATGCCCGACCGCGTCGCGCCCCTCGAATTCCGCGATCATCGTCGACACTTCGTCGATCATCGCCTGGTAGCGTTCCGGCGTCACCTCGTGCCCGCCATGGCGTTCGGCCAGCGACACGACGCCGACCTTCAGCGATGTCCACGCGACGATATTGCGCGCGAGCCGGCGATTGCGGCCCTTCGTGAAGTCGATCAGCGCGATTTCCGACGAGCCGCCGCCAATGTCGAACAGGGCGAGCCCTTCCACCCAGGGCTCGACCAGCGTGCCGCAGCCGGCAACCGCCAGCCGCGCCTCGGTCTCGCGATCGACGATTTCGAGCCGCAGCCCGGTCTCGCGCTCGACCCGCTCCAGGAATTGCGCGCCATTCTCCGCCGAGCGGCAGGCTTCCGTCGCGATCAGCCGCCGCGCCCGGATCGGCCGGCCGGCGAGCTTCGTCGCGCAGACCTTGAGCGCATCGACGGCACGGTCCATCGCCGCCTCCGACAATCGCCCGGACGCGGCGAGACCTTCGCCGAGCCGCACGATGCGCGAGAAGGCGTCGACCACCCGGAACTGGCCGGGCCGCGTCGGCGCGGCAATCAGCAGCCGGCAATTGTTGGTGCCGAGGTCGAGCGCGGCATAAAGCGGCGCGGGATCGCGCGGCTGCGCCGGCGCCGGTGGCC
>JBATNB010000574.1:0-1521 GCA_049290135.1 Rhizobiaceae bacterium | reverse complement strand
GACCTGCCTCACCCGGCCGGTGTGGCGCGCATGAGCGCGACGCGCAAGCCGTTTCGCCGCGAGGGCGAGGACCGGCGGCGCCAGGATCTCCTGGCCGCGGCGGTGGCCATCGTGGCCGAATCCGGGATCGCCGGCGCGACGGTGCGGGAGATCGCGTTGCGCGCCGGCGTCACGCCGGGGCTGATCCGCCACTATTTCCCCGGCAAGGACGACCTGCTGCGCCAGGCCTATCTTGAGACCATGGAAGGGCTGACCGAGGCCGCGCGCCAAGCCATCGCCGGCGGCACCGGGCCGGCGCGCGAACGGCTGCTGGCCTTCGTCGAGGCCAACCTGACGCCGCCTGTCGCCAATGCCGGATCGCTGTCCGTCTGGGCGGCATTCATCGCCAAGGTCCATGCCGAACCGGTTTTTGCCACCATTCACCGCGACACCTACCTGGCCTTCCGTCGCGAAATCGAACGCCTGGTCGCCGAGGTGCTCGGCGATACGGACCAGGCCGCGATCGTGCGCCTCGCCATCGCGATCAACGCCCTCATCGACGGCCTGTGGCTCGAGGCGTCGCTGGCGCCGGATCTGTTTGGCGAAGGCGAATTGAGCCGCGCCGGCCGCATGGCCGTCGAGGCCCTGCTCGATGGCGCCTTGACCTCGCGCGAAGGGGCACCATGATGCGCTACTCCGCGGTCACCGACCGGCTGGCCGGGCTGGGCTCCGACAAATGGGCCGTGCACATGCGCGCCAAGGCCATGGCGCGCGCCGGGCACGACGTGATCCTGCTGACCATCGGCGAACCCGACATCCCGACTCCGCCGGAACTTGTCGACGTGGCCGCGGCCGCCATGCGGTCGGGCCGCACCGGCTATTCCAACGGGCGCGGCGAGCCCGACTTCGTCGCAGCGATCGCCGGCAAATACACCGCGCGCTCCGGGCGGGATATCCGGGCGGAGAATGTGCTGTGCTTCCCCGGGACGCAGACCGCGCTCTACGCCACCATGACCGGCCTGGTCGGCCCTGACGACGAGGTCCTGGTCGGCGATCCGCTCTATGCCACCTATGAGGGGGTCATCCGCTCCACCGGCGCCCGCCTGATCCCCGTGCCGCTCCGCGTCGAGAACGGTTTCCGCATGGCCGCCTGCGATCTTGAAGCCGCGATCACGCCGCGCTCGCGCGTCCTGCTCCTCAACACCCCGCACAATCCGACGGGCGCCGTGCTTGACCGGGCCGCGATCATGGCCCTGGGCGAGGTTGCCCGGCGCCATGATCTGTGGATCGTCTCCGACGAGGTTTATGAGGACCTGATCTACGACGGCGAGTTTGCCTCGCCGTTCGATGAACCGGCACTTGTTGAGCGCGCCATTTCGGTGGCCTCGATCTCCAAGTCGCATGCCGCGCCGGGATTTCGCGCCGGCTGGGCGGTCGGACCCGCCGCGTTCTGCGCCCGCGTCCTGCCGCTCTCCGAGACCATGCTGTTCGGCGGGCCGCCCTTCATCGCCGACATGGCGGCCCATGCGCTCCGCCATGCTT
>JBATNB010000573.1:0-16714 GCA_049290135.1 Rhizobiaceae bacterium | reverse complement strand
ATCCCGGCCAGGGCCGGCGCGCGGTCGATGTCGCCTGCGGCCTGGGCGACAATGCCGAGGCGCTCGCGGCTGCCGGATGGCGCACGACGGCCTTCGATGTCTCCGGGCGCGCCGTCGACTGGGCCAGGGAGCGGTTTCCCGCCTCCAGCGTCGAGTACCGCGTGGCCGACCTGACGGCCTTGCCGCCGGAATGGGCCGGCGGGTTCGATCTCGTGCACGAATGCTACACGATCCAGTCGGTGTCGGGCGAATTGCGCCGGGCATTCGCGCGCGCCGTAGCGTCGCTGGTCGCACCTGGCGGCCGGCTGCTCGTCTATGCGCGCTTCGCGCCCGACGGCGACAATCGCGCCGGCCCGCCCTGGCCGCTGACGCCGGACGAAACCGTGATGTTCGCCGATTTCGGCCTTGTTGCCGGCGCGCAGGAGCGTTTCGACCTGCGCCGGCCGGACCGCGTCATTCCGCATCTGTTCGCGGTCTGGGAAAGGCGCTAGATCGCGGTCCCCGGGGGAAACACCATGAGAATCGTCTTCCTGCTGATTGCGCTGGCCGGCGTGGCGCTCGGCATTGTCTATCCCGCCGTCATCGAAGGCGTGACCGGTTCCGAGATCGGCCGTTTCCCGGTTTTTGCCAAGGGCAGCGGCTTCAAGGCGCTGACCGTCGATCTCGACCGGCTCGATGCCCCGGTCCGGGTCAATGTCGAGGCGATCACCGACGCCATCCAGGTGATGCCGTCCGCCGCCGCGCACCTGACGCTGACCGTGGCGGCGGCAGGACGCACGGTGCTGGCCGAGCGGGTGCTGTTCACCTCGCGGATTTCGCCGAAGGACGTGCCGCAGGAGCAGACGCTCGCCGCGACCGCCGGCGTCATCGACCCGGTCGACACCGGATCCTACCTGTTCGTGACTGCGCTTGGCGATGTCGATTCCCTGCCGCTCCGGTCCGTCGACATCATCCTGCGCCGCAATGCCACGCCGGTGGACGAACGCGCCCAGCCGGTCGGCTACATGCTGATCGTCCTCGGTGTGATCGGCTTCGCCGTTTCGCTGACGCGCCGGCGCCGCGATGCCCCGCCGCCCGGTCCGCGGTGGGGCCGTGGCGGCACGGCCTGAGGCGGGGTCGTCAGCCGCGAAGCCCGGTGTCGTATTCATCCGAAAGCCGCAACCAGTCTTCTTCGCCGGCCTCGAGTTCGCGCACCTTCTCGGCCCGTTCACGCGCAAGTTCGGCGGCCTTCGCCGGGGCGCACCGGTACAGGTTCGGGCCTTGAAGTTCCGCGTCAATCACCTGAATCCGCATGCGAAGCCGTTCGATCAAGGATTCGGTTTCCTTGATCTTTTTCGCCACCGGCTTCAATTGCTCGCGCCGCTGCGCCGATTCCTTACGCACCTCGGCCCTGGAATTGCCGCGCTCCGAAGTCGTGCCGGCCTGCGGCTCGGAACGAGTGATCAGGCGCGCATAATCATCGATGTCGCCGTCGAAGGGCGCCACGCCGCCATTGGCCACCAGCCATAGCCGTTCGGCGGTCGCATCGATGAGATGCCGGTCGTGCGAGATCAGGATGACGGCGCCGGGAAAGTCGTTGAGCGCGGCGATGAGCGCACCGCGGCTGTCGATGTCGAGATGGTTGGTCGGCTCGTCGAGGATGATGAGGTTGGCGCCGCCGAAGGTCGAAAGGCCCATGAGCAGGCGCGCCTTCTCGCCGCCGGAAAGATCGGCCGCCGCCGTATCCATCTTCTCAGTCGACAGACCCATCTGCGCCACGCGCGCCCGCACCTCCGATTCGCCCGCCGCGGGCATGAGCCGGCGCACATGCGCCACCGCGCTCTCGGCCGGCCGCAATTCATCGAGCTGGTGCTGGGCGAAGTAGGCGACCTTCAGGCCGGGGGCCATGGTCATCGTGCCGCCCGCCGGCTTCAGCCGCCCGGCGATCAGCTTGGCGAAGGTCGACTTGCCGTTGCCGTTGGCCCCGATGAGCGCGATGCGGTCGTCGGCATCGATGCGCAGGCCGAGCTTCCACAGCACCGGCCGGTCGTCGCCATAGCCGGCCGAGACCTCATGCATTGCGATCGCCGGCGAGGACACCGCCTTGTCCGGCGACCCGAACCGGATCGGCGCCGTCGCCGTGTCGGTCAGTTGCGCCACCGGCGCCATGCGCTCCAGCATCTTCAGCCGCGATTGCGCCTGGCGCGCCTTGGACGCCTTGGCCCGGAACCGCGCCACGAAGGCCTCCATGTGCTTGCGCGCGGCCTCCTGCTTCTCGCGGCCGCGCTGTGCTGCTTCGGCGCGCTCGGCCCGCTGGCGCTCGAACTGGTCGTACCCGCCGCGATAGGTGACGAGCTTGCGCTCGTCGAGATGGACGATCGACGTCACCGCGTTGTTGAGCAGGTCGCGGTCGTGGCTGATGAGCAGCACCGTGTGCGGATAGCGCCGCAGATAGTCCTTCAGCCACAGCGTGCCCTCGAGGTCGAGATAGTTGGTCGGCTCGTCGAGAAGCAGGAGATCGGGCGCGGAAAACAGGATCGCCGCCAGCGCCACGCGCATGCGCCATCCGCCGGAAAACGAGGCCGCCGGGCGCTTCTGCGCCTCGTGGTCGAAGCCGAGGCCGGACAGGATGCCGGCGGCGCGCGCCTCGGCCGAATGCGCGGCGATGTCGACAAGCCGGGTGTGGATCTCGGCGATGCGGTGCGGGTCGCTTGCCGTCAGTTCCTCCGCCATCAGCGCGGCGCGCTCGGTATCGGCGGCGAGCACGATATCGATCAGCGCGTCGTTCGTGGCGGGCGCTTCCTGCGCCACCTGGCCGATGCGGGCGCCACGCGGAAGCGCGATCGTTCCGGTCTCGGCATGCAATTCGCCGGTGATGGCGCGAAACAGCGTCGTCTTGCCGGTGCCGTTGCGCCCGACAAGGCCGGCCTTGGCGCCGTCGGCGAGAAACAGCCCGGCATTTTCCAGAAGCGGCCGTCCGGCAATGCGCAGGGTCAGGTCGGTGATGGTCAGCATGGCGGGCTTTTGGCCGATGGCGGGGCAGCGCGCAAGATCAATGCGGATTTGGCCGCGGCCATGCGCTCTCCCTGCCACGCCCGGTTTCCCGTCTGGCTGCTGGATGGATCGGGGAAGACGGGCGGCCGAGGATCGCCTGTCTGTTGTGTTGTGTGCGACCGTTCGGCCGCCCGTCCGGTGGTCTTGCCCTCCGGTACTGGCGTCGGGCTGCGCCGAGGCAACCGGACCGCCGGTCGGGCCGGGACCTGGGGGCTCATCGCCCAGTGGCGTGCCAACGCCACCGATCCCGCACCGGCCCCCGCCCCGTTTCACCGGCTCGCGACCCGGGTTCCCGTCTGCGGGGAGCGACGGGCAGGATAGGAGGGTTCAGAAGGGTGTGGACAAAATGGGCGGATCGCTCGATGCCCGGGGACAGTTTGCATTTCTGATTCCGGGCACATGGAGCCGAACGCGGATCACGGTGCTCAGGCGAACTCGCGACCCTCGGCGACGCGCAGGAAATAGATCAGGTCGAGCGGCGGCACGTCCTCGCCGAGCCGCGTCAGCATGGCATGCGCCTGGCCGCGATGATGGGTCTGGTGGTTGAAGAAATGCGCCAGCGCCGGCGCCAGGTGCTGGCTGATAGTGCGCATGTCGGTGACGGTGGTGTAGGTGAAGCGGCCGGACATGGCGTGATCGGGAATATCGTCGATCCAGTCGACGATGCGCTCGTCCTCTTCCTCGCGCGCCACGCGCAAAAGGTCGAAATCCTCCGCGACGATGCTGTCGAGCGAGGCGGGAAGATCGCCCTCGCCGGTGAAGCGGCGCATCCAGATGCGGTCGGCGACGAGGATGTGGTTGAGCGTACGGTAGATCGAACCGAAAAACGCCCCGAGATCGATCCGGTAGTCGTCGTCGCCCAGCAACGCGCACGCATCGTAGAGGCGGGCGTTGGCCCAGCGATTGTAATGCGCGAACATGCGGAAATGCTGCTTCATCGGCGAGTCCCCGCCACGGCCCGGGTGAGGTTTGCCACGCCGCCGCGCCCCTTCACAAGCCCCGGAGCCTCGGCTATGGAGCGCGCGATTTCATCGAACAAGGATTGAGGATCGGCAAATGGCCATCGAACGCACTTTCTCCATGATCAAGCCGGACGCGACCAGGCGCAACCTGACCGGCGACATCACCCGGATGCTCGAGGAGGCGGGCCTGCGCGTCGTCGCCTGCAAGCGCGTGTGGATGTCGCTGCGCCAGGCCGAGCAGTTCTATGCCGTGCACAAGGCGCGCCCGTTCTTCGGCGAACTGACCGAGTTCATGTCCTCCGGCCCGACGGTCGTGCAGGTGCTGGAAGGCGAGAACGCCATTGCCCGCAATCGCGAGGTGATGGGCGCCACCAACCCGGCCAACGCCGCCGAGGGCACGATCCGCAAGGTGCATGCGCTGTCGATCGGCGAAAACTCCGTCCACGGCTCGGATGCGCCGGAAACGGCGGCGGAGGAAATCGCCTTCTGGTTCGGCGGCAACGAGATCGTCGGCTGATCCGCGGCCCGTCCCGCACGAAAAGCCCGGCTTCGGCCGGGCTTTTTTCATTTCAGGTTCAGGAGGCGATGCGCAGCGCCTCGCCCATCCGGACCGTTTCCTCGCCGCGCACCAGCCTGAGGAAATCCGCCCCGTTCTTCGGCCCGGCGAACAGGTAGCCCTGGAACCGGTCGCAGCCATTGTCGCGCAGGAATTCCAGCTGCCGTTCGGTCTCGACATGCTCGGCGACGGCGTCGAGTTCCAGCGTCTCGGCCATTGCGAGGATGGTCTTGACCAGCATGCGGCCGATATCCTGGGTTTCGAGCTTGGTGACGAAATCGCCGTCGATCTTCACCTCGTCGAAGGGGTAGAGCTTGAGACGGCTGAGCGACGAGCGGCCGGTGCCGAAATCGTCGAGCGAGAAGCGCACGCCCAGCGCCTTGACCTCCGCCATGCGCTCGGCGACGCGGTCCTGCTCCTCCGACATGATGTCCTCGGTCAATTCCAGCGTCAGCCGCGACGGGTCGATCCGGTGCTGGAGGATCATGCGCCGCAGCGTCGCCGGGAATTCCGGCGCCAGCAGCGCGGCGGTGGGAATGTTGACGCCGAGGCGCAGTGACGCGGTGCGCTGATCGGCCATCCAGGAAGCCAGCGTCTCGATGCCGCACGACAGCACATGCCGCGTCAGTTCCGAGATCATGCCCGAGCGCTCGGCGATGATGATGAAATCCTCCGGCGTCAGCAGGCCCCGCGTCGGATGCGGCCAGCGCGCCAGCGCTTCGGCCGCCACGACCGTGCCGTTGCGGTCGAGGATCGGCTGGTAGTGCAGCACGATCCGCCCCCAGGCGATGGCGTTGTTGAGTTCGCGCACCAGACGGTAGCGTGCCTCCTGCTGGTCGAGCAGCGCCGGGTCGAAAATGTTGATGGCGTTCTTGCCGGTGCCCTTGGCGTCGTACATGGCAAGGTCGGCGCATTTGAGGATCTCGTCGCCGGAGGATTCCGAACCGTCGAACACCATGGCGCCGATGCTGCCGCTGACGGAATGGTGGATCTGGCCGATGCGGAAGCCGGCCCGAAGCCCGGACAGCACCTTTTCGGCGATCGAGCGCACGGTGCGCCGCGCCACGGCATCGTCGCGCCCGACATCCTCAAGCAGCACCACGAACTCGTCGCCGCCCATGCGCGCCACCAGATCATTGCGGCGGACGCTGGCGCGCAGCCGCTCGGCAACGCGCGTCAGATACTCGTCGCCAATGTCGTGGCCGTAGGAATCGTTGACGTTCTTGAAGTCGTCCAGGTCAATGAACAGCACCGCGCCGCGATTGGCGCGCCGGTCAGCCGAGGCAATCGCCTGCGGCAGGCGGTCCTCCAGCATGCGCCGGTTCGGCAACTTGGTCAGGCCGTCATAGAAGGCGTAGTCGTGGATTTCCAGTTCGCGCATCTTGCGGTCGGTGATGTCCTGCGCGTAGCCGTGCCAGATCACGCCGCCGCCGCCGGCCTTCTCCGGTGTCGAGAAGGCATCGATCCAGCGGATGGCACCCGAATCGGTGCGCACGCGGAATTCCTGCTTCCATGGCCTGAGTTCGCGCGTCGAGGCCGCGACATTCTCGATGAACAGCTGGCGGTCTTCCTCGATGACGCGACGGTGGAACCGGGACGGCTCGAAGCCGGGGCTGTCGGGGTTGGCGCCGATGGTCTCGTTCAGCCCGGACGAGGTGTAGAGCGTCGAATAGGCGCCATCGGCATGGGCGAGAATCTGGAAGAAGCCGCCGGGCACATGGCCGGTCAGCTTCTCGAGCCGCTCTTCGTCGGCCAGCCGCCGCGTCACCTCGGTGATGTCGCGCACCGACCCTTCGTAGCGGATCGGCTTGCTGGTGATCGGATCGAGGACGAGGCGTGCCGATTCGGTGACCCAGATGCGCTCGCGCGTCTTGTGGCGGTACACCTCGGAAACGAAATCGGCCACGCGCCCGTCGCGCATCAGGGTTTCGCGGAACTCCGCACGCCGGTTCGGATCGACATACCATTCGGTGGCGATGTCGCCGACGGCAGCGGTCATTTCCGCCTCGGTGTCGTAGCCGTTGAGCGCGACCAGTGCCGGATTGGCGCTGATCTGCGCACCGTCGACGGAGGATTCGTAGATGCCTTCGGCCAGGTTCTGGATGAGTTCGTGCTTCGATTCGCGCTCGCTCGCGGCGCGGATGTAGAGGCGGCGATAGCGCAGCAGCCAGGCAAACAGCAGCAGGGACAGCGTCAGGTTGGCCGAAACCAGCCAGGCGCGTTCCGACGCGAAGGCGATCACCGGATCGAGATAGGCCTGCATGCGTTTTCCCCCTTCCGCTGCGGAATGGGTAGCGCACCCTGCTTTTCATATTCCTAATTTAGGGCGCCGGCCGGCCGCGAAATGCTACCGGACATTGAAAATGGTGAATTGCCGGTGAACGGCTTGCCGGCTAGCCCCGGGACCACTTGTCGAGCGCCTGATCATCCTTGTCGGCGGCCGAAACCCAGGCGCCCGGCCGGTCGTCGGCGGGATGCTCCTTCTTCCAGAACGGCGCCCGGGTCTTGAGGAAATCCATCACGAAACGCGCGCCGTCGAAAGCGGCATCGCGATGCGCCGAGGCGGCCGCCACGAGGACGATGTCCTCGCCGGGCCGGATGATCCCGTGGCGATGGACAACGACAACCCCGGCAAGACCGAACCTCGCCGCCGCTTCGGTCGAGATCCGCCGGATCTCGGCCTCCGCCATTCCGGCGAAATGCTCCAGTTCCAGCGCCTTGAGCTGTCCGCCCTCGTCGCGGCAGATGCCGGTGAAGGCCGCGAGCGCCCCGATGTCGCCGCAGGCGCCGCGCAGTTGCTCCAGTTCGCGCTGCTGGTCGAACGGTTCGGCCTGGACGCGCACCTCGATCGACGGCACCGCGCTCACCCCCCGGTCATGGGCGGGAACAGCGCGATCTCGCCGGCATTGCCGATGGCCTCGTCATGGCCGGCATGCTCCTTGTCGAGCGCGACGCGGATGGCGCTGCGATGGGCGAGCGCGTGGGCATATTCCTCGCCCTGTCCGGCGAGCCAGTCGAGCATTTCGCCCACGGTCCTGACCGTCTCCGGCAGGTCGCGCGTCTCCTCGCCAAGCCCGATGCGCTCCCTGACCCAGGCGAAATAGACGAATTTCATCGCGTCGCCTCCGGCTATTCGTCGACCACGTGCTTCAACCCGGCGCGGAAATAGTCGTAGCCGGTGTAAAGCGTGACGATGGCGGAAATCCACAGCAGCGTGATGCCGATCTCGATCGTGTAGGGCAGGACCTTTTCCCCGGCCGGGCCGGCGAGAAGGAAACCGATGGCGAACATCTGGATCGTCGTCTTCCACTTGGCCAGCCGCGTGACCGGCACCGACACCTTCAGTTCGGCGAGATATTCGCGCAGGCCCGAGACCAGGATCTCGCGGCACAGGATGATGATGGCCGCCCACAAGGACCAACCTGCGATGGTGCGGTCCGGATCGGCGGCCAGGAGCAGCAGGCAGGTCGAGACCAGCAGCTTGTCGGCGATGGGATCGAGCATCCGCCCGATATTGGAGGTCTGCTGCCAGATGCGGGCGAGATAACCGTCGAGATAGTCGGTCAGGGACGCGACGACGAAGATCGACAGCGCCGCCCAGCGGGCGAAGGACGAACTGTGCAGGCGGCCTTCGAGGTAGAAGCACACAACCACCAGCGGCACCGCGACGATACGGCCGTAGGTCAACAGGTTGGGGATGTTGAAGGCTCGTCGCGCCATGCCGTGAGTCGTTCCCGTGTGCGGATCAAGCAAACATGGACTGGTGCGGGGGGTCAATCGCGCTTCCGGCGCGCCGCCGCGAATTTCAGGCGCGCTCGTGGAAATGCCCGTGGATTTGCTGCGCCATGGCTTCCGAAATGCCGTCGACGCCAAGCAGATCGGCGACCGAGGCCTTAGACACCGCCTTGGCGGTGCCGAAATGATGCAGCAGCGCCCGCTTGCGCGTCGGGCCGATCCCGTCGATTTCGTCGAGCGGATTGCGGGCGATGTCTTTCTTGCGCCGGGCGCGGTGCGTGCCGATGGCGAACCGGTGCGCCTCGTCGCGCAGGCGTTGCACGAAGTAGAGCACCGGGTCGCGCGCCGGCAGCATGAACGGCGAGCGGCCGGCCATGAAGAAGCGCTCGCGCCCGGCATCGCGGTCCTGCCCCTTGGCGACACCGATCGCCGTGACCGTGCCGGTGAGCCCCAGCGCATCGAGGACCGCCTCGGCCACGCCAAGCTGCCCCTGGCCGCCATCGACCAGGATGACGTCGGGCCAGGCCGGCAGCGCGTCCTGGTTCTCGTCCTGCGCCGCCGTGCCATCGCCGGGACCGCCGGTCTCCTTCACCAGGCGCTGGAAGCGGCGTTCCAGCACCTCGCGCATCATGGCGAAATCGTCGCCCGGCGCGATCTCGGTCGAGCGGATGTTGAACTTGCGGTACTGGCCCTTGGCGAAGCCCTCCGCCCCGGCGACGATCATGCCGCCCACCGCGTTGGTGCCCATGATGTGCGAATTGTCGAACACGTCGATGCGGCGAGGCACGCGCGGAAGCCCGAACGTCTCGGCGAAGCCCTTGAGCAGGCGCGCCTGGGTGGAGGTTTCGGCCAGGCGCCGGCCGAGCGCCTCGCGGGCATTCTGGCGCGCATGGTCGACCAGGTCGGCCTTCTCGCCGCGTTTCGGCACCGCGATCTCGACCTTGCGTTCGGCTCGCGCCGACAGCGCCTCGGCGATGAGCTGGCGTTCCGGCGGCTCGTGCGACAGCAGGATCAGCCGCGGCGCCGGCTTGTCGTCATAGAACTGCGACAGGAAGGCGCCGAGGATCTCGTCCGGTTCGAGCGTCGCGTCGGCTCGCGGGAAATAGGCGCGGTTGCCCCAGTTCTGCCCGGTGCGGAAGAAGAACACCTCGATGCAGCTCTGCCCGCCTTCGGCATGGATGGCAAAGACATCGGCTTCCTCCACGCCCTGCGGGTTGATGCCTTGCTGGCTCTGCACGTGCGACAGCGCCGAAAGACGGTCGCGCATCACGGCGGCGCGCTCGAAGTCGAGCGACGCGGCCGCTTCCTGCATGGCGGCGGAGATGCCGGCCTTCACCGCGTTGGAGCGCCCGGAGAGAAAGTCGCGCGCCTCCTGGACGAGACCGGCGTAATCCGCCGGACCGGTTTCGCCCGTGCACGGCGCGGCGCAGCGGCGGATCTGGTGCAGCAGGCACGGGCGCGTGCGGCTCTCCAGGGCGGAATCGGTGCAGGTGCGGATCAGGAAGGCGCGTTGCAGCGAATTGATGGTGCGCCCCACCGCCTGCGCCGATGCGAACGGGCCGAAATAGACGCCGCCGCGCGCCCGCGCGCCGCGATGCTTGAAGATGCCGGGCGAGGCGTGGTCGGTTGTCAGCAGGATGTAGGGAAACGACTTGTCGTCGCGCATCAGCACGTTGAAGCGCGGACGCAGCCGCTTGATCAGGTTGGCTTCCAGAAGCAGCGCTTCGGTTTCCGAGCGGGTGACGACGAACTCCATGGTCGCCGTCTCGCGGATCATGCGCGCGATCCTGTTGCCGTGGCCGCGCCCTTGGGCGTAGGTCGCCACGCGCTTCCTCAGCGAACGCGCCTTGCCGACATAGAGCACGTCGCCCGACGCGTTCATCATGCGGTAGACGCCGGGCGAGTTCGGCAGCCGTTTCAGGATGGCCGCGATGGCCTCGGCGCCGGAAAGTGCCGCGCTCTCCTCGACTCCCGCCCACGCGACATCGACCGCCGACGCGGCGACGGGGGCTTCCGGCGCCTCGTCGTCATCGTCATCGCGCGTCCGTTCCGCCATGAAGCCTGCGATGTCGGGGCCGGCCTTGCGCCCGCTCATTCCGGGATTCCCGCCACGTCCGGGGTTTCCCAGGCGAGATGCTGGCCGCCATCGAGCTGGATGAGCTGCCCCGTTACCGACCGCGCCTGGGCGAGCCAGCGGATCGTGGCGCCGAATTCCGCCAGCTCGGGCCCGCGTCCAAGCAGCAATCCCTGTGTCTGGCGCAGGAAATCGGCGCCGCTCTGCCGCTCGTTGGCCAGCGTCGGACCGGGCCCGATGGCGTTGACGCGGATGCGCGGCGCCAGGCTTTGCGCCAGCGTCCGGGTCGCCGTCCACAGTGCCGACTTCGACAGCGTATAGGAAAAGAAGCGCGGGTTTAGGCGCTCCACCCGCTGGTCGATGATGTTGACGATCAGGCCGTCGCGCGCCTCCGGCAACGTTTCGGCCATCAGGCGAGCAAGCAGCACTGGCGCCTTCACATGCACGGCGAAATGCGCGTCCCACAACGGCCACTCGAAATCGGTGGCGCTGTCATCCTTGAACAGCGAGGCATTGTTGACCAGGAGGTCGACAGGCCCGAGCCGCGCGGTGACACCGGCAAACAGCCGGGTAACCGCATCCATGTCGGTCAGGTCGCCGCTGACGGCGTGGACGTCGCCGCCCTCGTGACGAAGCTCGTGCGCGGCGCGATCGGCCGTGGCCTGCGAGCGCGCATGCAGCGCCACCCGGTAGCCGTGGCGTGCGAGATCGCCGGCGATCCCGAGGCCGATGCGACGGGCCGCGCCGGTCACCAGCGCCACGGGACGGGGCACGCTCAACGGCCCGCTCCGCCGATTGGCGAGGGGCAAGGCTTGGCGCGGTAGAAGTCGGTTCCGGCGGCAGAATCCATGACGTGAATATAGTCCCTGCGCCGGCGAACGGAAGGCGCGACGTCGGGCCGGAAGAAGCCATTGGTATTAACCAGCGGTTTACCAATCGGCCGAAGATCCGGCCGTCCGCCGCGCCATGGCCGCAATCCGGCACTGCTTTGGCCGCATTCGCATTTGAATCTCTTTATTCGCAACGTCCGTCAACCCATTGGCAAGCAAGGGGAAGGACGGAGGGTCAAGAAGGAGAGGGATCATGTCGATTTCCCGCACTGCCGCCACCGCCGTCATCGTGACGCTGACCGCCATCGCGCCGGTCACGGCATTCGCCGCCGACCTGTCCGGCGGCGAGGACACGCCGACGCCGCCCTATGAGGAGAAGTCCTCCGGCGGCTGGAGCGGTCTCTATTTCGGCGCGACCGGCGACTATGCGTTCCGTCGCGGCACCACCGACGCCCCGGCCGCGGCCAATGTCAACGGGCTCGGCTTCGGCGGATTTGCCGGAGCGCAGATGCAGTCGGGCCGCATGGTCTATGGCGCCGAGGCGGATGCCGGGCTGGATGGCGCGCATGGTCCCATCGGCACCACGACGCTCAATCGCGGCCTTGAAGGCTCGCTGCGCGCCCGGCTTGGCTACGCCGTCAGCGACGACCTCCTGATCTACGGCACCGGCGGCGGCGCGGCGCGCAACGTCTCCATCACCGACGCCGGCGGTTCCGACAATGGCATCGCGCTCGGCTGGACCGCCGGCGCCGGTCTTGACGTCAAGGCGATCGGCAACACGTTCGTGCGCGGCGAATACCGCTACACCGGTTTCGGCGACAAGACGCTCGACACCGGCAGCGGCGCGCAATCGATCGGCCTGTCGGGATCGACGGTCCGGCTCGGCCTTGGCGTGAAGTTCTGAACCGTCACGCCTGACGGGGCAGCATGGTTGCCAGCACGGGAAATCGCCGGTCGAACGAACGCGCCCAGCGTTTCAGCTTCGGCCGGCCCTTTTCCCATTGGCCGGGGAAACGCAGGTCGAGATAGCCGAGCACGGCGCGGATCGACAGATGCCCGGCATTCGGCCGCTTCGTCAGCCGCGGCGGGGCGGCATTCAGCCGGTCGAGCGCGCGCTCGGCCTTGCTCCACTGCTTGTCGAGCCAGGGCTGGTGCAGTTTCTCGGCCGGACGCAGGCGCCGTTCATAAACGTGGGCGATGAGCACGTCGCCCAGCCCGTCGCCAAGCGCTTCGAGCACCTCGGCCTCGGTGCGCTTGTCGCCGTTGCGCGGATAAAGCTTGCCCTTCGACTGCCGGTCGAGCCAGTGGGTGATGCCGCGGCTGTCGAAGATCGACTGTCCGGAATCGGTGATCAGCACCGGGATCTTGCCGAGCGGGTTGCTGGCGGTGAGCCCCTCCGGCGCGGCGGCGGTGTCCACCGTCACCGGCTCGCATTCGATGCCGGCGACCACGGCCGCCATGAGCACCTTGGCGCTGAACGGCGAGGGACCGGCGAACAAAATCCTGGGCATGGGATCATCCTTTCATCCGCCGCGCACCGGCGGCATCACGGCGTTCTCCAGGCGACAGGCCGCCTGGTCGACTTCGGGGCATTCGCGGAATTCGAGCGACTTGGTCAGGCAGATGCGCACTTCCGACAGGAAACGCTTGCCGCAGACCGGCGCGATGGCCGCGGCCGCAAGGCCGGGATTGGCCTGGCGGAACGCGGTCTCCACCTCGCCGGGCGCAACGCTCTTCCATTCGGTGATTCGGCGGAACGCCGCCGGAATCGTCACGCGCTCGAACGCCGCGCGAAGCCGGGCGAAATAGCCTTCGGCGGCAAGGCCCGTGCAACTGCCATGCGCCCGCCACTGGTGGCGCACCAGGCCCGGCGCCGGCATGATGTCGAGCAGGGATTGCACCAGCGCGGCGCTCGGCCCGCGTTCGTCCGTCGCGCAGTCGCGCGGATAGCCGCGCTCATGCTGCGGCCACAGCCCGTGAACGACGAAGGCGTAGGGCCGGCCGGAGGCGCACTGGTCGCGATCGGCCCCGTCACCTTCGATCTCGCAGTAGCTCGGCGACCAGGACAGCGCCAGGACGTAGAAGGCGAAGCCATCCTCGCCGCGTGGCGCGCGGGTTGGCTCGCCCTGGCGCTGCAACAGCACCGCCGCGGCGAGGGCAACTGCGAGAAAGGCCAGCGATTTCAGTGTTCTGGCGTTCATGCCGCGACGATCAGTTCAGGACGCGGCAGCGCCCCGAATAGACATGCCAGCGGTCGAATCCGCTCACGCAGAACTCGACATTGTCGCCGAGGCCCGCATAGCCCATCGGATTCTCGATGAGATACCACACATAGCGCTTGCGCCCGTCGGAGAGGCTCGCCGTGGCGCCGCAATACCGCCGCGCCACCGGGCGGTTGTCGCGTGAGGGCAGGTAGCGGTGCTGGTGGATGCGGCCGAAGCCGTCGATGGAGACGTCCGGCAGGTGCGGGACGTGGCGGACCTGATGGTCGAAACGGTTCTGGATGCGGTTGAGGATCGAGGGATCGGAGCAGCCGGCCGCGACGCGCTCCCCGGCCATGGCGGGACCGGCGAGGAGAATGGCGCCAATGGCGCAGACGACGAATGGCTTCATGAGTCGCGGCTTTCCTGAACGCGGCGGACTTTGGTCGCCCCGGCGGCCGGGGTCAAGCTTCGCCTGCGAGCATCGTCACCGACCAGCCGCCGGCCCCATCGTCGGCGAGCAGTCGCGACAGCCCCGGAAGCAGCGCGGCGCACTCCGCCTCGAGCGTGTAGGGCGGGTTGACGACGATCATGCCGCAGCCATCGAGGCGCGGTTCGGCCGAGGGCGGGCGGACCGACAGCGTGACGTCGAGGATCTTCGGAATGGCGAGCGCGCGCAACCGGGCGCGAAAGGCGGTGACGGCGCGCCGGTCCTTGATCGGATACCACAGCGCATAGATGCCGCCCGGCCAGCGTTTCCAGGCCCGTGCCAGCCCGTCGGCCAGGCGGTCGAACTCGCCGGGCTGCTCGAACGGCGGATCGACGAGGACGAGCCCGCGCTTCTCCTTCGGCGGCACATGCGCGCCGAGCGACAGCCAGCCGTCGAGCTCGATGACGCGGCAATGCACGTCGCCGGCAAACAGCGCCTTGAGCGCACGCGCCTCGTCCGGGTGCTTCTCGATGGCGGTGAGCCGGTCTTGCGGGCGCATGAGTTGGCGCAGCAGCGCCGGCGAGCCGGGATAGACGCCGAGCCCGCCCTGCGGGTTCACCGCCGACACGGCGCCGAGATAGGGTGCGAGCAGGGCGGCCGCGTCCGCCGCCGGCGTCGCCTCGATGAGCCGCTCGATGCCGTCGCGCCACTCCCCGGTGCGCTGCGCCTCGTCGGAGGAAAGATCGTAGAGGCCGCGGCCGGCGTGGGTGTCGATGACGCGGAACGCCTTGTCCTTGCGCTTCAGGTGCTCGACGATCAGCGTCAGCACCGCGTGCTTCAACACGTCGGCGAAATTCCCGGCATGGAAGGCGTGGCGATAGTTCATCGCGGCGAATGGGTGGTGTCAGCGAAAGTCATGGAGGCCGATCTACACAATCGGCCCGCGGGGAGATAGCCTGCGGTGATGAACGCCCATGCCACAACCGGCCATTCGGCCTGCCCGCACGATTGTCCGTCGACCTGCGCGCTCGATGTCGAGCTGCTTACCGGCGGCGCGGTCGGGCGGCTGCGCGGCGCCAGGGAGAACAGCTACACCGATGGCGTCATCTGCGCCAAGGTCGCCCGCTATGCCGAGCGGCTGAACCATCCGGGTCGCCTCAGGACCGCGCTGGTGCGCGCCGGGGCGAAGGGCGAGGGCAGGTGGAAGGAGGCGAGCGTCGAGGCGGCGCTCGATCTCGTCGCCGAGCGGTTTCTGGCCGCCGAGGCCCGGCATGGCGCCGAAACGGTCTGGCCCTACTTCTATGCCGGCACGATGGGGCTGGTGCAGCGCGACGGCATCAACCGGCTGCGCCATGCCAGAGGCTATTCGCACCAGTACGACACGATCTGCACCAACACCGCCTGGACCGGCTGGGTGATGGGCACGGGCACGCTCGCCGGCGCCGATCCGCGCGAAATGGCCAAGGCCGATTGCGTGGTGATCTGGGGCACCAACGCCGCGGCGACGCAGGTCAACGTCATGACCCACGCCACCCGCGCCCGCAAGGAACGCGGCGCCAGGATCGTCGTCGTCGACATCTACGAGAACGCCACGGCGAAGCAGGCGGATCTGGCGCTGATCCTGAAGCCCTCGACCGATGCCGCGCTCGCCTGCGCGGTGATGCACGTGCTGTTTCGCGACGGACATGCCGACCGCGACTATCTCGGCAAATACAGCGACGACCCGGCCGGACTTGAATCGCATCTGCAATCGCGCACGCCGCAATGGGCCGCCGGCATCACCGGGCTCGCGGTTGCCGACATCGAGGCGTTCGCCCGCCTCGTCGGCGAGAACCGCCGCACCTTCTTCCGCCTCGGATACGGCTTCACCCGCAACCGCAACGGCGCGGCGGCCATGCACGCGGCCGCCTCGATCCCGGTCGTCACCGGGGCCTGGCAGCACGAGGGCGGCGGCGCTTTCCACAACAATGGTGCGATCTTCAAGGGCCTCGACAAGAGCCTGCTCGAAGGCCACGCCGACAATGACCCGCGCCTGCGCCACCTCGACCAGAGCCGCATCGGCCGGGTGCTGACCGGCGACGCGCGCGAACTGCGCGGCGGCCCGCCGGTGACGGCCATGCTGGTGCAAAACACCAATCCGGCGAACGTGGCGCCCGAGCAGCGCCTGGTGCGCGACGGCCTGGCGCGCGAGGACCTGTTCGTCTGCGTGCACGAGCAGTTCATGACCGACACGGCGCGCATGGCCGACGTGGTGCTGCCGGCCACGATGTTCCTCGAGCATGACGACATCTACAAGGGCGGCGGCAACCAGCACATCGTGCTCGGGCCGAAGCAGGTGGAGCCGCCGGCCGGCCCGGTGACCAATCATGCGGTGATCGAGGGTCTCGGCCGGCGCCTCGGGCTTGCCGGGCGGCCCGGCTGGGGAATGAGCGAACGCCAGCACATCGATCGCATGCTCGCCCGCCTTGGCGAGAGCTTTGACAGCCTGCGGAAAAAACGCTGGCTCGACCTGCAGCCGCCGTTCCGCAAGGCGCATTTCGTCGACGGTTTCGCCCATCCCGACGGCAAGTTCCGTTTCCGCCCCGACTGGTCCGGAACGCCGGCGCCGGACCGGCCGCCGGCCGATGTCGGGCTGTTGGGCGACGTGGCGCGCCTGCCGGCCTATCCCGACCAGATCGACCTGCACGAGGCAGCCGACACCGCGCATCCGTTCCGGCTGGCGACTTCGCCGGCGCATTCCTTCCTCAATTCCACCTTCACCGAGACGGAAAGCTCGGCGGCGCGCGAGCGCCGGCCGGAATTGCTGATCCATGCCGAAGACGCCGCCGCGGCCGGGATCGGCGACGGCGCGCGCGTCGAGATCGGCAATGGGCGCGGCGCGGTGGTGCTCCAT
>JBATNB010000572.1:0-3190 GCA_049290135.1 Rhizobiaceae bacterium | reverse complement strand
CCCGGGACCAGCGCCGCGGCGACGCCGGCGGTGTGGCGCTGGATGCCGAAGAGCAGCACCGCGATCAGCAGGTACAGCGCCGTGACGGCGAGGCTGATGAACAGCACCGTGCCGCCGTGCGCGGAGTGCCCGGCCGTGAACAGGCTCGCGGTCACCGCGAGGCCGGCAAGGACGGCGAGTCCCGCTGCGATTATGGAGACGATCCTCAGGGCAACGATCATTGTCCAGACCCTGCGCTTGCCGGCGGACCGGTTGCCGCGTCAGTGCTTTTGCGCCTGCACCAGGAATGCGGCGATGTCGGTGTCGCCGAGCGCGCGCGCCGCCTCCAGCCGGTGCAGCCCTTCCACCAGCACGTGGCGGTCACCGTCGCGGCGCAGCCGGATGGGGATCTTCATGCCGTTGGCCAGCATGTCCTCGGCCAGTGCCTGCACCCTGGCGGCATCGAGCGTCTTCCGGCGTTTCACCGGCACATGGATGCCTTCGATGCGGATGCGATGGATAACCAGCATGGACGCTCTCCCGATTCGCCGGCGACTCTACGCCGATGGCCGGCCGATGCACGCCCTCACCGTCCCGGCCGCCCGGTCTTGCCCGGCCGCCGCTTCTGCCGGCGCTCGTCGGCAGGGTCCTCGTAGGAGCCCTGGCCGATCCGTTCGCGGCGCACCGGCTTCACCCCCTCGACCGGCACCTCGGTGCGCCCCACCGTCATCTCGTCGAGATCCGGCTTGCGGAACAGCGAAGGCTCCCCTCCCGCTTGTGGGGAGGCGTTGGGGGCGGCGGCATCGCGGCGCCGGGCCGCGGCTTTTCCACCCGCGCCCTCGGCGCGACCTCCCCGCGAGGGGAAGGTTGAAGCCTCTCCCAGCGGATCGTCCATCACCGCCAGTTCCGCCGCCTTCAGCCGCTTGATCTCGTCGCGCAGCCGCGCCGCGGTCTCGAAGTCGAGGTCGGCGGCCGCCTCGCGCATGGATTTCTCCAGATGCTCCAGGTGCGCGGCGAGATTGGCCCCGACCAGCGCGCCTTCCGAGCCGGCGGTGGCGGCGACGCTGGCGCGCACATGGTCGCGTTCCCAGACCGAATCGAGAATGTCGGCGATGTTCGACTTGATGCTCTCCGGCGTGATGCCGTTGGCCTCGTTCCAGGCCACCTGCTTCTCGCGCCGACGGCTGGTTTCCGCCATCGCCCGCTCCATCGAGCCGGTCTCATGGTCGGCATAGAGGATCACCCGCCCGTCGACATTGCGCGCCGCGCGGCCGATGGTCTGGATCAGCGAGGTTTCGGAGCGCAGGAACCCTTCCTTGTCGGCATCGAGGATCGCCACCAGCGCGCATTCGGGAATGTCGAGCCCCTCGCGCAGCAGGTTGATGCCGACCAGCACGTCGAACGCGCCGAGCCTGAGGTCGCGGATGATCTCGATGCGCTCCAGCGTGTCGATGTCGGAGTGCATGTAGCGCACCCGCACGCCCTGCTCGTGCAGGAACTCCGTCAGGTCCTCCGCCATGCGCTTGGTCAGCACCGTCACCAGCGCGCGGTAGCCCTGCTGCGCCGTGGCGCGGATTTCGCCGAGCAGGTCGTCGACCTGGGTGCGCGCCGGGCGCACCTCCACCGGCGGATCGACCAGCCCGGTCGGGCGGATCACCTGCTCGGCGAACACGCCGCCGGCCTGCGTCATCTCCCACTCGCCCGGCGTCGCCGAGACCGCCACCGTCGCCGGCCGCATCGCGTCCCATTCCTCGAAGCGCAGCGGCCGGTTGTCCATGCACGACGGCAGCCGGAAGCCGTACTCGGCCAGGGTCGCCTTGCGCCGGAAGTCGCCGCGATACATGCCGCCGATCTGCGGAATGGTCACATGGCTCTCGTCGATGAACACGATGGCGTTGTCGGGCACATATTCGAACATGGTCGGCGGCGGCTCGCCCGGCTGCCGCCCGGTGAGGTAGCGCGAATAATTCTCGATGCCGGCGCAGGCGCCCGTCGCCTCCAGCATCTCCAGGTCGAACTGCGTGCGCTGCGCCAGCCGCTGCGCCTCCAGCAGCCGCCCCGCCGTTTCCAGCTCCGCCAGCCGCTGCTTCAGCTCCGCCTTGATCGAGGCGATCGCCTGGTTCAGCGTCGGCTTCGGCGTCACGTAATGCGAGTTGGCGTAGATCTTCACCGATTTCAGTTCGGCCGACTTGCGCGCCGTCAGCGGGTCGAACTCGGCGATCGATTCGATCTCGTCGCCGAACAGCGCCACCCGCCAGGCCCGGTCCTCCAGATGCGCCGGGAAGATCTCGATCGTGTCGCCGCGCACCCGGAACGTGCCGCGGCGGAAGTCGTTTTCGGCGCGCTTGTATTGCTGCGCCACCAGGTCGGCCAGCAATTGCCGCTGGTCGATGCGGTCGCCGACATTCATCTGGAACGTCATCGCCGTGTAGGTTTCCACCGAGCCGATGCCGTAGATGCACGACACCGAGGCGACGATGATCACGTCGTCGCGTTCCAGGATCGCGCGGGTGGCGGCGTGGCGCATCCGATCGATCTGCTCGTTGATGGAGGATTCCTTCTCGATATAGGTGTCGGTGCGCGGCACATAGGCTTCCGGCTGGTAGTAATCGTAGTAGGAGACGAAATACTCCACCGCATTGTCGGGGAAGAATCCCTTCATCTCGCCATAGAGCTGCGCGGCCAGCGTCTTGTTGGGGGCGAGGATCAGCGCCGGACGCTGCGTCTCCTCGATCACCTTGGCCATGGTGAAGGTCTTGCCCGAGCCGGTCACCCCGAGCAGCACCTGGTTGCGCTCGCCGGTGTTCAGCCCCTCCGAAAGGTCGCGAATCGCCGTCGGCTGGTCGCCGGACGGCTGGAACGGCGTCACCATGCGGAACGGCACCCCGCCTTCCGATTTTTCCGGCCGCGCCGGGCGGTGCGGCGTCCAGGCCGCGCCGTTCTTGTGCAGCGGATTGCCGCTCTCGATCAGCGCCGACAGCGCCTCGACCGTCGCCGTCACCGCCGTCGTGCCCAGCGCCGCGGCCTCCTCCAGCGACACGTCGAGCCCGGCGACCGGGTTCAGCCCCGCCGCCGCCCGCGTCTTCGGGTCGTTCGAGCCGCCGATGGAGGTGCCGCGCGCGGTCTTGGCCTGCACCGGCCCGGCCGCCTTTACCCGGTGCCGGCCGGCCTCGGAGCGGATCGCCCGCGTCTCCGCCGCGCGTCCCTGTTT
>JBATNB010000571.1:0-3429 GCA_049290135.1 Rhizobiaceae bacterium | reverse complement strand
CCACATGCCGGCGCGCGCCGCGACGATGGCGGAATTCGGCGTGGCGCGGATGGCTGAGCGCATGAACGAGGCCTATCGCGCGGCGCGCGGCGGCTCCTGACGCGACGGAAAGCCTTTCTTAGCGCCTGTCCCCTATCCTTGCGGCTTCAAGTCACGGGTCCGGCCATGAACGAAATCGATCCCTCGCTGCGTATCACGGCGGAAGCGGTCCGCAACGCCCCGGGTCCGGGTGCCGGGCCGGGAACCGGGCAGCTCAACAACATGGCCCGGCGCATCGCCGCGCAATACCGCACCGACACGCTTTCGCCGGTCATGGTCACCGGCCTGATCCGCATCGGCGAATTCGCCCTGATCACGCTCGTCGGCCTGGCCGTCTTCGCCCACTATGTCGGGCTGTCCACGCATCTGTGGCTGGCTTATCCGGCGGTCATCCTGGCCACGGCGGCACTGGCGATCGTCGCTTTCGAGTTCGTCGATGCCTACCAACTGCCGGAACTGCGCAATCCGCTGCGCATCGGCGGCCGCATGCTGCTGGCGTGGACGGCGGTGTTCGCCGTGCTGGCGCTTGCCGGGTTCCTCGCCAAGATGTCCTCGGATTTCTCGCGCGTCTGGTTCGCCGGCTGGTATGCGGGCGGCTTTCTCGCCGTCATGGCCGGCCGGTTCGCCATCGCGCGGCGGCTGAGGGCCTGGAGCCGCAATGGCCGCATGGAGCGCCGGGCCGTGATCGTCGGCGGCGGCAAGGATGCCGAGCGCCTGATCCGGTCGCTGGAACGGCAGGCCGACAACGACATCCGCATCTGCGGCATCTTCGATGACCGCGACGATTTGCGCTCGCCGCCGGTCGTGGCCGGCTACCCGAAGCTCGGCACCATCGACGAACTGATCGAGTTCGCGCGCGTCGCCCGCATCGACATGCTGATCGTGGCGCTGCCGCTTGCCGCCGAAGGCCGGGTGCTCGCCATGCTGAAGAAGCTCTGGGTGCTGCCGGTCGACATCCGCCTGTCGGCGCATTCCAACCAGCTGCGCTTCCGGCCAAGGGCCTATTCCTTCGTCGGCGCCGTGCCGATGCTCGACATCTTCGACCGGCCGATCGCCAACTGGAACTCGGTGGCCAAGCGGGCGTTCGACATCGTGTTTTCGGCGCTGGCCATCGTGGCGTTCTCGCCGGTGATGCTGGCGACCGCCATCGCCATCAAGCTGGATTCGCGCGGCCCGGTGCTGTTTCGCCAGAAACGCCACGGCTTCAACAACGAGATCATCGAGGTCCTGAAGTTCCGCTCGATGTACACCGACCAGTGCGATCCGACCGCGAAGAACGCGGTGACCAAGAACGATCCGCGCGTCACCCGGGTCGGGCGCATCATCCGCAAGACCTCGCTCGACGAGTTGCCGCAGTTCTTCAACTCGCTCATGGGCTCGCTGTCGCTTGTCGGCCCGCGTCCGCACGCCGTCTCGGCGCGCACGCATGACCGCATCTACAACGAGATCGTCGACGGCTACTTCGCCCGCCACCGCGTCAAGCCCGGCGTCACCGGCTGGGCGCAGATCAACGGCTGGCGCGGCGAGATCGATACCGACGAGAAGATCCGCAAGCGCACCGAGTACGATCTCTACTACATCGAGAACTGGTCGCTCTGGCTGGACCTGAAGATCCTGTTCCTCACCCCCATCCGCCTGATCAAGACGGAAAACGCCTATTGACCGCCGCGACCCTTCCGATCCCGCGCAGCGCCGTCGACGCCCGTCTGGTGGCGATGATTTCGGCCGGCGCCGTCGCGCTCGGCGTGCTCCTGTCCGGCTTCGTCGTGTTCGAACCGGCGCCGTACGAACTGTTCATGGTGGCGCTGATCGGCGTGTGGGGCCTGACCGGCCTGCGCATCTCGCGCACCGTGGCGCCGCTGCTCATCCTGTTCGTGCTGTTCAACATCGGCGGCATGCTGTCGATCCTGCAGATGGACGACATCAAGGACACGCCGATGTACATCGCCGTGTCGCTGTTCCTCGCCTTCACGGCGGTGTTCTTCGCGGCCGTCACCGAGGCGCGGCCCTCGCTCTATCCGCTGATCTTCAAGGCCTGGGTGCTGGCCGCCACCTTCACCTCGCTGCTTGGCGTCGCCGGCTATTTCCACGCCTTTCCCGGCGCGGAACTGTTCACCAAGTATGAGCGCGCCGCCGGCGCGTTCCAGGACCCCAACGTCTTCGGTCCCTACCTGACGCTGCCCGGCATCTACCTCCTCTACCGGCTGCTGACCGGCCCGGTGAAGCGGATGCCGCTCTACGCGCTGCCGCTCATGTTCATCGCGTTCGCGATCTTCCTGTCGTTCTCGCGCGGCGCGTGGGGCCTGTTCGCCGTCTCGGCGGTCATGCTGGTCGCGCTGCTGCTGATAAAGAACCGCAACTCCGCCTTCCGCCTGCGCATCCTGATCATGACCGGCATCGCGGTGGTGCTGATCGCCGTCGCACTCGCCATCGCGCTGCAAATCCCCTCCATCGCCGATTTGTTCACCATGCGCGCCAAGCTGGTGCAGGACTATGACGGCGCCCGCCTCGGCCGGTTTGCCCGCCATGCCATCGGCTACTGGCTGTCGACCGAGCATCCGCTCGGCATCGGCCCGCTGGAATTCGGCCTGATGTTCGGCGAGGACACGCACAACATCTGGCTGAAGGCGCTGCTGGACTATGGCTGGCTCGGGTTCGCCTCCTGGGTGACCATGATCGTGTGGACGCTGGCAGGCGGCTTCCGCATCATGTTCCGCGAAACCCCCTGGCAGCCCTACCTGATGTGCGCCTGGGTCGCGATCCTCGGCCATGTCCTGCTCGGCAATGTCATCGACACCGATCACTGGCGGCATTTCTATCTGCTCATCGGCCTGGTCTGGGGCGCCATGGCGCTGGAGGCGCGCCGCAACCGCGGGCTTCCGCACGGCGGCTGAGCCATTGCTTTCCGCGCGGGCGGTGCCAACATGGCGCCGATGCATCCGGCGGAACCGACATGAGCCTGCGCGACCTCTATGACACATCAGACGCCCTCGGGCTTGCCGCCGCCGTCGACCGCGGCGATGTCACGCCTTCGGAACTGCTCGACGAGGCGTTGCGCCGCGTCGAGGCGCTCAATCCCCGCCTCAATGCCGTCACCATGCTCAACGAGGCGGCGGCGCGGCGGGCGATTTCCGCCGGCCTGCCGGAAGGCCCGTTCCAGGGCGTGCCGTTCCTTTTGAAGGACCTCGGCGCCGAGGCGGTCGACTACCCGTCGAACAATGGCTCGAAGCTGCTCGCCGGCACCCGTTACGATCGCGATTCGGCCATCTTCGCGCGGCTGCGGGCGGCCGGGCTCGTCACCTTCGGGCGCACCACCTCGCCGGAAGGCGGCATCGGCCCGGCGACCGAATCGGCGGTCTATGGCGGACCGACGCGCAACCCGTGGGCGCT
>JBATNB010000570.1:0-7817 GCA_049290135.1 Rhizobiaceae bacterium | reverse complement strand
CGCCTGCGCCGAGGCGGGAGCCCGGCTGGTGCTGGCCGACATCGACGAACGGGGCCGCGAAACAGCGGCGGCGACCGGCGCCCGCTTTGTACAGGTCGATCTTTCCGACCCGCAAAGCATTGCGGATCTGGCCGCCGGCATCGCGGCGGAGGAAGGCGTGCTGCACGGTTTGTGCAACAACGCCGCCATTGCCACCAATGTCGGCGGAATGGGGTTCGAGGACATTTCCCTCGACCTGTGGGACCGCGTCATGCAGGTCAACATCCGCGGCACCTGGCTGATGGTGCGCGCATGCGCGCCAATGCTCCGCGCCGTCGGGTCCGGCCGGGTGGTCAACATCGCTTCTGACACGGCCCTGTGGGGCGCCCCCCGGCTGCTGTCCTACACCGCCTCGAAAGGCGCGATCATCGCCATGACCCGGAGTCTCGCGCGCGAACTCGGCCCCGACCGGGTCGGCGTCACCTGCGTGGCCCCCGGGATCCTGACGACGGAAAGCACGGAGTATGTCCCCGAGGCCCGCCATCGCCTCTACGCCGAGGGGCGCGCGGTGCCCGGTCCGCAGGATGCCGCCGAGATCACCGGGACAATCGTCTTCCTGATGTCGGAACCCGCGCTGGCGCTGACCGGCCAGGTGCTGCCGGTGAACAACGGGTTTGTCTTCACATGACCGGGTTCGTCGATTTCGACAGTGCGGGCGTGGCCTGGCGCGAACGGGCCGGCGGCGGTCCCGTGTTGGTCGCGCTCCACGGCATCGGGTCGCAGGCGCGTTCATTCGATCTCCTGGCGGCGCGCCTGCCGGGTTGGCGGGTGATTGCCTGGGAAATGCCGGGCTACGGTCCGTCCGCGCCGCTCGCTGCCGAATGGCCCGTGGCGGCCGATTATGCCGCGGCACTCGACCGGATGACGACGATGCAGGGGCTTTCCCGGTTTCACCTCGTCGGCCATTCGCTCGGGACCCTGATCGCCGCATCCTTCGCCCGGCATTTTCCAGGCCGGGTCCAGTCGGTAACGCTCGCCTCCTGCGCGCAAGGTGGCGGCATCGCGCCCGGATCCGGCCTGCCCGCCGATCAGGCCGAGCGCATCGCGGAACTGGAGCACAATGGCCCGGCGGCGTTCGCCGCCACCCGCGCTTCGCGTCTCGTCTACGAGCCGGAGGCCAATCCGGCGCTGGTCGCGGCCGTCGAGGCCGGCATGTCCAGGGTCCGTCTGCCGGGATACCGCCAGGCGGTGCGGATGCTGGCTGCCGGGAATCTCGCCGCCGATTGTGCGCGGCTCGCGATCCCGACCGCGGTTACGGTTGGCGAAGCCGACATTGTCACGCCGCCGCCGCAGTCGAGGCGCGCCCATGCGGCGCTGCCTGACGCGGTTCGCGGAGACTTCACCCTGGTTGCGGGCGCCGGCCATGCGCTTCACCTGCAAGCCCCGGCGGCGCTGGCGGCCGTCATCGAAACGCGTGCGCGCACCGCGGCCACAGTTCGGGAGGAATGCTGATGAGCGACAGGATCAGGGTAGGCGCACTGCGCGGCATTGTCATGCGCGCACCCGGCATCACGGCGACGCGCGCCTTCTACGAGGACAATTGGGGCCTGACCTTCGCCGGCGAGGAACCGGGCACGATCTACCTTCGCGGCACCGGAACCGAGCCGTTCATCTACGGGCTGAAGGACGCGCCGGTCTACGGGATCGAATATGTCGACTTCGCGATGGCCGATCGCGCTGCGATGGCTGTGCTGCATGCCCAGGCGCGGGCCGAGGGCGCAACCGTCCTTGGTGATCCCGCGCCGTTCGACGATCTGGCCGGAGGGTGGGGCTTCGAGATCCTCGACCCTGACAACCGCCGCCTGCGCTTTCGCTGCGAGGCGGCACGCGTCGAGCCGCTCGATCATTGGGCCAAACCGCGCAAGGTCAGCCATGTCGTGCTCAACACGGCCGACATGGAGGGTTTGCAGGACTGGTATTGCCGTGTGCTGGGATTCCGGGTCTCGGACTACAGCGCCGACCAGATGGTGTTCCTGCGCTGCGCCTCCGACCATCACTCGATCGCGCTGGTGCGCGGGCACTATCCCAGCGTCAACCACGTGGCCTTCGAACTGCCGTCGATAAACGAATTCATGCGCTCGATCGGGCGCATGAAGGAAAAGGGCATTGTCGCCACCTGGGGTCCCGGGCGCCATGGACCGGGCGACAATCCGTTTGCCTATTTCGTCTCGCCATCCGGATACGTGATCGAGTTCACCTCCGAGCTGCAGCAGATCGAGGAAGCCACGCACACCCCGCAGGTCTGGCCGCGGGACGTTCCGGAGAAGATGGATCAGTGGATGACCGCGGGTCCGCCGACGGCGGCGCAGCGGGCAGTCATGCAGGGGCGGCCGGATCCCGGCTTCCCCGAACTGCGGAAACCGCGCGCATGAGACCGCCATTCGAAGGCCAGGTTGCCGTCGTCACCGGCGGATCCTCCGGGATCGGGCTGGCCAGCGCGCGCCTGTTGCTTGAACAGGGCGCCTCGGTGGCGATCTGTGCCCGTGGCGAGGAGCGGCTGATGGACGTCGCCGCCGGAATGCGGCGCGACCACGGCGATGACCGGGTGCTGGCGCGCGCCTTCTCGGTGCTTGACCCGGAGGCGGTCGCAGCGTTCGCCGCCGAGGTGCGGGAGCGGTACGGCCGATGTGACCTTCTGGTCAACAATGCCGGCCAGGGCCGGGTCAGCACATTCGCCGACACCTCCGATGACGACTGGAGAACCGAACTCGATCTCAAGCTTTTCAGCCAGATCCATCCGGTGAGAGCCTTTGTCCCGGCGCTGCGCGCTGTTCGCGGCGCCATCGTCGCCGTGAACTCGCTCCTCGCCTATCAGCCCGAAAAGCACATGGTTTGCACCTCGGCGGCGCGCGCCGCGGTTCAGAACCTGCTGAAATCCCTGAGCCTGGAGCTTGCGCCGGAGATCCGGGTGAACTCGGTGCTCCTCGGACTTGTCGTTTCGGGGCAATGGGCCAGGCGGTTCGCCGATCGCGACGACAAGTCCGTCACCAGCGAGGCCTGGTTCGCCGATCTGGCCCGAAACAAAGGCATACCGCTCGGACGGTTGGGCGATCCGGGCGAAGCCGCCGCGGCGATCGCCTTTCTGGGCAGCCGCGCCGCCAGCTACATCACCGGCGCGCAGCTCGACGTTTCGGGCGGCCTGGCACGATACATCTGACGATCGGGGACATCGCCATGAATCTCGCCACTTACCCCGAAGTCGAAGCCACGGCGGAGACCGTCGGCGACTATGTCGCCCGCTGGCTCGCCGACATCGGTGTCACGACGGTTTTCGGGGTGATCTCGATCCACAACATGCCGATCCTCGACGCCATTGCCCGCCAGGGACGCATCCGGTTTGTCCCAGCGCGCGGCGAGGCAGGCGCCATGAACATGGCCGACGCATGGGCGAGGGTCGCCGGCCGGATGGGCGTCGTGATCACCTCCACGGGCACGGCGGCGGGCAATGCGGCGGGAGCCCAGGTCGAGGCGCTGACGGCCGGCACCCCGCTTCTGCACATCACCGCGACCGTCGACACGCCGTTCACGGACCGCGACCGCGCTCCCATTCATGATGTTCCGCGCCAGCCCGACATGCTGCGCGCGGTGTCGAAGACCTATGTGCGGATGTGGGATGCCGGAAGCGCCATCGGCGCGCTCACGGCGGCCGGATCGGCGGCGATCTCCGCGCCGACCGGCCCGGTCACGCTTGAAATCCCGGTCGATGTGCAGCGCGCGGTGATGCCGGTGGCGTCGAGGATCCTGCCTCCCCGTCCGCAGCCGCCGCGTGCTGGCGAGGAGTCCGTGGAAGCCCTCGCTGCGCTGATCGGCAAGGCACGCCGCCCGATCCTGTGGCTGGGCGGCGGAGCCAGGGGAGCCGAGCGCGAAGCGCGCGCCCTGGTCTCGCGAGGGTTCGTAGCCGTCAGTTCCACGCAGGGCCGCGCAATTGTTCCCGAAGACGAGCCGGCGAATCTCGGTGCCTTCAACATGACGCCCGAAGCGCGGAAACTGTATGCCTCCTGCGATCTCATGCTGGTTGTCGGATCGCGCCTGCGCGGCAACGAAACCTTGAACAACACGATGCGCCTGCCGCGCCCGCTCGCGCAGATCGACGCCGATCCCGCTCAGGGCGGGCGCAATTATCCCGTCGATCTGTTCGTGCATGGCGACGCGGCCGACACGCTGGCGCGCCTGCAGGAGCATCTTCCGGACCGGCTGGATGTCGATCCGCAATTCCGCTTCGACGCGGCATCGACGCGGGCACAAAGCGAGGGTGCGCTGCGCAGCCAGTTGGGACCCTATCAGGAGATCGCCGAAGCCCTGACCGCGCGCGTCGCAACGGGCGGACATGCCTGGGTGCGCGACGTCACCATCTCCAACTCGACATTCGGAAACCGGTATGTGCGGATCGCCGAACCGCGCCATGGCGTCCACGCCCTCGGAGGCGGCATCGGGCAAGGCGCGGCGATGGGTATCGGTGCCGCCCTGGCCTCCGAAGGCCGGAAAGCGATCGTCCTTCTGGGCGACGGCGGTTTGCAGCTTGGCATCGCCGAACTGATTACCGCCGTGGAGGAGCGTGCCCCGCTCGTCTACATCCTGATGAACGACCGGGCCTACGGCGTGATCCGCAACATCCAGGACGCCCAGTATGACGGCCGCCACCATTATTCGGCGCTGCATACGCCCGACTTCTCGCTTCACTGCGCATCGATCGGCCTGCGGCACTGCCTGGTCCGCGACGTCGCCGGCTTCGCCGCCGCGCTGGACGCGGCCCTTGCCGCCGACGGGCCCCAGATGGTCGAGGTGGACATGGTCGCGATCGGCCCGTTCGGCGAGAGCTTCTCAGGCCCGCCCGCGGGCGCTGCCGGAAACAGGGTCTGACGCCATGCATCTCGGTCTGATCGGCTATGGCAACATCTCGTGCGCGCTGGTTGGCATTCTGGCGCGCGAGCACGCCGGCGTGACGAAGTTCACCGTCCTGTCGCCAAGGGAAGCGGGAAGGACGCCCGGCGTGGCACTGGCGGCCGATCCCGCCGGCCGGGCGCAGGCTGTCGGCACGGTTGCCGAACTGATCGAAGCCGGGCCGGATCTGGTCATCGAATGCGCCGGACATGCGGCGGTTCGCTCGCATGCCACGGCGGTCCTGCGCGCCGGGATCGAAACCGTCATCGTTTCGGTCGGCGCCTTGGCGGACGATGCCCTCTACGCCGAGCTTGTCCGCGCCGCGCAGGCCGGCGGCACGCGCTTCGTCCTGCCGGCCGGCGCCATCGGCGGGATCGACCTCCTGTCGGCGTTGCGCGCCTCGGGGATCACCAGCGTGATCTACAATGGCCGCAAACCGCCGATGGCCTGGATCGGCACGCCGGCCGAGGATCTGGTCGACCTGGCCACGCTGACGGCCGAGGCCGTGTTCTTCTCGGGCACTGCACGCGAGGCGGCGCTGCGCTACCCGAAGAATGCCAACGTCGCCGCCACACTGGCGCTCGCCGGGATCGGATGGGAGCAGACGCAGGTGCGTCTGATCGCCGATCCCGCCGTCACCCGCAATGTGCACGAGTACACCGTGGTGGCCGGTGCCGCCGAATATTCGATGCGGATCGAAGGCCTCCCTTCCCCCGACAACCCCAAGACTTCGATCACCACGGCCTATTCGGTGGTCCGCGAAGTCATGAACCGGATGGGAGCGGTCGTGATATGATTAAAATGCCGGACGGCCGCCTGTTCGTGGGTGGCGAATGGGAGCGGGGCACGGGCGCCGAGATTGTCTCGGTCTACCCGGCCGACGGCTCGGTCAACCGCGCACTTGCCGGTGCCAGCCGCGACGATGGCGAGCGTGCCATCGCCCGGGCCATTGCCGCGCAGGCCGATCCCGCCTGGCGAACGATGAAGGCCTTTCAGCGCGCGCGCATCCTGCACCGGATCGCCGATGGGATCGATGCCGACGCCGGCCGCATCGCCCATATCCAGACACGCGACACCGGAAAGACGCTGCGCGAGACGTCGGCGCTCGTCGCCTCGGCGGCCGGCACGTTCCGTTATGTCGCCGCCGCGCTCGAAACGATGGACGATGCGCTGACGACACCGCGCGGCGACTATCTGACGATGTCGGTACACGAACCGCTGGGCCTGGTCGCCGCGATCACCCCGTGGAATTCCCCGATCGCGTCGGATGCGCAGAAGGTCGCGCCGGCCCTTGCCGCCGGCAACGCCGTCCTGCTCAAGCCGGCGAGCTGGTCTCCGCTCGTGTCGCTCGAACTCGCGCGGATCATCGAGGCGGCGGGCCTGCCGAAGGGCCTTTTCAGCGTCCTGCCTGGCGCCGGACGCGAGATCGGGAACCTCCTGGTCGAGCATCCGGCCATCGCCAAGGTCAGCTTCACCGGCGGCACCGCGACCGGCCGGATGTTGGCAAGGCAGGCCGCCGAAAAGCTGATGCCGGTCTCGCTCGAACTTGGAGGCAAGTCGCCGAGCATCGTGTTCGCGGACGCGGACACCGACCTGGCCATCGCCGGCATTCTCTACGGCATGTTCTCGTCAACGGGCCAGAGCTGCATTGCCGGATCGCGGCTGTTCGTGCAGCGCGCCATCTTCGACAGCTTCGTCGACCGCCTTGTCGAGGCAACCCGCGCACTGCGCGTCGGCGATCCGTTCGATCCCGAAACGCAGGTTGCGCCGCTGGTGCATGCCGACCACCGCGACAGCGTGGCGGCGATGGTGGCGCGCGCGGTATCCGAAGGCGCCCATGTCCTGTGCGGTGGCGCGGCTCCCTCGGGCCCGATGTTCGAGCGCGGCGCCTACTACCTTCCGACCATTCTGGCCGGCGTCGACAATCGCGCGACCATCTGCCGGGAGGAAGTGTTCGGGCCGGTGATGGTCGTGCTGCCGTTCGAGGACGAAGCCGATGTCATCGCCCAGGGCAATGACAATTCGTACGGGCTGGCGTGCGGGATCTGGACCCGCGATTTCCCCCGCGCCTGGCGCGTGGCGCGATCGATCCAGGCCGGCACGGTCTGGATCAACACCTACAAGCAATTCTCCATCGCCACCCCCTTCGGCGGCGAAAAGGACGCCGGCCTCGGGCGGGAGAAGGGCCGCGACGGCATCCGCGCCTACATGGCGCAGAAGGGTGTCTACGTCGACATGACGAACCGTCCGCATCCCTGGGCGCGCTGGCCGCGGGAGGACAATTGATGGTCAGCGTGGCGATCGTCGGTGCGGGACCTTCCGGATGCTACACGGCGCAGGCGCTGGTCAAGGCCTTGCCGGCGGCACAGATCGACATCCTTGACCGCCTGCCGGTTCCCTACGGCCTTGTCCGCTATGGCGTGGCGCCGGACCATCAGGGTACCAAGGCGGTGATCCGCCAGTTCGAGCGCCTGTTCGAACGCCAGGGTGTCGCCTTCTTCGGCAATGTCACCGTCGGCGACGACATCGCGCTCGACGAATTGCGCGAGCTGTACGACGCCGTGGTGCTTTCGGTCGGCCTTGCCGGCGACCGGCGCCTTGGCATTCCCGGCGAAACGCTTCAGGGCGTCCACGGTTCGGGCGCGCTCACCCGGTCCTGGAACGACCACCCCGATTCGGAGGGATTCGCGCCCGTGATCGGGCAGGACGTGGTGATCATCGGCAACGGCAACGTCGCCATCGATCTGGTTCGCCTCCTCGCCAAGCGCGGTGACGAACTGGACGGCTCCGACCTTTCGGCCGAACACGGCCGCGCGCTCGGCGAAGGCCCGCCCCGCCGCATCACCATCGTCGGCCGCTCGGACGCGGCGGCGGCCCGGTTCGATCCGGTGATGCTG
>JBATNB010000569.1:0-3155 GCA_049290135.1 Rhizobiaceae bacterium | reverse complement strand
GCTGGGTGCTGACGGGCCTTGCCTTCGACGAACTGGCGTCGGAGCCGCTGGCGCTGCAGTCGCTCACTTTCGTGCGGCCGGCCGGCGACACGCTGGACTGGCTGATGCGCTACACCGCCGCGCCTGTGCCGGAGTTCGGAGTGGCGAGCGCGCTGGGCGTCATTGCCGGGGCGTTCGCCGGCGCCATGCTGTCGAAGCGGTTCGCGCTGGCCGGCTTCGCCGACCGTTCCGACCTGATGCGCAATCTCGGCGGCGCGGCGCTGATGGGCATTGGCGGCGTGGTGGCGCTCGGCTGCACGATCGGGCAGGGCATGACCGGCGTATCGACGCTTGCGCTCGGATCGTTCGTCGCGCTCGCCTCGATCATCGCCGGCGGGTTTCTCGGCATCCGCCTGTTCGAGCGCATGATCTGAGCGGGCGGCGTCACATTCACGCCGATGTGATGCGGCAGGCGTGGCGCCGGCGGCTCATGTCCAGCGCCGCCATGCTAAGCTGACACCGCGTCACCGGGAGCCTGACCATGATCCGACTGCTTGCCGCATTCGCCCTCGGCCTCGTGCTCATGGCCGCGCCGGTCGCCCGCGCCGCCGAATTGCTGGAGGAGCCGCAGGTGGGCGACAACGGCCTGCATGCGCAGAGCTGGTTCGTCAATTCGTTCCTCGACCTGGGCGAGGACCTGGCGGAGGCCAAGGCGGCGGGCAAGGGCCTGGTGGTGATCTTCGAGCAGGCCGGATGCCCCTATTGCCGCGAGATGCATCAGGTCAATTTCCGCCGCGCCGACATCGTCGACCTGGTGCGGGCCAATTTCAACGTGGTGCAGATCGACCTGCGCGGCTCGCGTTCGGTGACCGACATGGACGGCGAGGCGATGGAGGAGCGCGCGCTGGCGCGCAAATGGGGCGTGGCGTTCACGCCGACGCTCATGTTCTTCGCCAAGGATGCCGACCCGGCCGGCAAGCCCGGCAACCAGGCAGTAGCGGCGGTGATGCCGGGCTATTTCAAGCCCTTCCACTTCGCCTCGATGTTCGACTATGTGGCCAGCGACAGCTACAGGCACGCGCATTTCCAGGACTATATCGTGGAGCGCCGCGAGCGCCTGCGCGCCGCCGGGCAGGACGTCACGCTCTGGGAATGAGCCCGTCGCGGCCCGGCACCGGCTGATATATTAACGTAAACAGACGAACGTCTAACATCAGCGCTCGCCTGGAGTGCGCCGTCAACATTTACAGGTTGCAGAAAGCTGTTTCGCCGTGCGCAAGGACCACGGGCGCCCGAAGCAGTGCGACACAATACACACTCTATCTATAAGTTACTCGACATTCTCATGCGCGTTTTTCGTTTATCAAATCGAATTCCGCGTAGTTTTGCGTATTTCTGTGATATCCCAATTCTTGATTCTATTCCTATGCATTGAGACAGACAGCTTTATGCCTATATTTATTTAAAATTTGAATAAAAGTATTATTGTTGCAGACTTGATTCTTTGGAATTGTTAGTCTTACATTCAGGAAAAGCACGATTGCACAACGCCTTACGCGCCGACGCCCTTGACACTCATTCAAAGATATGCATATTTAGAGATAACAAAAAAGCGCCGGCGCGGTCTCCGTGTCCAGCGCGTAAAAGATGCGCGAGCGATCGCGCCTGGGACAGGGTGACGGCCCGGCTGAGGGAGCCGGGTGCAAGGAGGAGGCGGCTATGCCGGCATTGTTTTCCGACGACTGGATGGTGGACTTCGGCAACGCGTGGAACGACGAGCCCGATCTCGGCGACGCGCTCGCGAAAATCAGTTTCAATTCGACGATCGGCTACGGCTTCGAAGGCGAAGACAAGGCGCGCGGATATATCAAGGTCGAGAACGGCTACGTGACGGGCGCCGGCGCCTGGGACGGCCAGCCGCTCAACTGGGACCTGCGCGCATCCGAGGCCGACTGGAAGAAGTGGGTCGCCAGCGGCATCGGCATGATGTCCCTCGGCATGGCCTACACCACGGGCAAGCTGAAATTCAAATCCGGCGACTATGGCGCGATGATCAAGAATCCCGCCATGGCCGGACCGTTCATCAAGAGCTTCACGGTGATGGGTCGCGTCTGAGAGCAACTCCAGCGCCGCGTATGCGTGTGTCGAGTAGAGGGTAGGCGCGCATGATGTCCTCCGTAGTCAGGCTGTTGTCCTTCGTCGTGGCGGCGATGATCGGCGGTGCGGTCGTGTGGTGGATGGGAGGTAGCCATGAGGCTCCGCCCGCCACTCCCGGACCGATCGCCGCGCCGCGCGGACCTTCGGAAGCAGTCGCTCAGGTGACGGAAATGCCCGCCGCGGCGCGCGTGCGCCTCGGCGGCTATGTCGAGGCGCGTACCAATGTGCGCCTGTCGGCGCAGGGGCCCGGACGCGTGACGTTCGTGGCCGGCCAGGAAGGCGAGCGCATCAGTGCCGGGCAACTCGTCGTCGCGCTCGACGAGGATGCGCTGGCGCCGGAGTACCGCTCCGCCTGGGCGGCGCTGTCGGGCGAGATGGCCGATGCCCAGAACGCGCAGACGCAACTCTACCAGAACCTCTACGGCCAGCCGACCTCGCCGATGGGCGGGCCGGCGCAGGATGCCTACGAGCGGATGACGGTGCCGTTCTACAACATGGCGCAGTCGTTCATGGGCGGCATGTTCCCCGGCATGTCCGGCGGACCGAACACGCCGTTCGGCAATCCCTACGGGCCGATGATGACGCAGTCGCAGGCCCAGCGCGGGCCGGCGGCCATCAACAACCATCGCGCCGACTACGAGCGCCGCATGGCGTCGCTCGCCGGTGCGCAGTCGCGCATCGACGGACTGGACGCGCGGCTGCGCGACCGCCGCGCCGTGGCGCCGATCTCCGCCGTCATCATGAAGCGCCATGTGCGGGTCGGCGACATCGTGCAGCCCGGTCAGCCGCTGGCCGACCTTGCCGATGTCGACGCGCTCGACGCGCGCATCGAGGTGCCGGCCGCGCAGGTCGCCAACCTGAAGGTCGGAGACCAGGTGCCCGTCACCATCGGCTCGCAGAATTTGTGGTCGACGGTCGGGCAGATCTTCCCCGCCGCCAGCGATGCTCAGCGCACCGTCACGGTGAAACTGGCGCTGCCGGCCGGGACGGCCGCCGCGCCGGGCATGTATGTCGTGGCC
>JBATNB010000568.1:0-11335 GCA_049290135.1 Rhizobiaceae bacterium | reverse complement strand
GCGCATTGGCCGGCATTGCCGCGCGACGACGCGCTCGCGGCGCTGAGGGCGCGGCGCGAAGCGGTGGAACAGGAACTGGCGCGACTGGACGCGGTGCGGTTTCGCCGCCAGCCCCAGCCTGATTTCGTCGAGGCGATGTTCGACTATTCGTCCGGGCAGCTCGCGGCGGAGAATGCCTGGATCGCCCGGACCCTCGACTACATGTCGGCCAAGCCATGAACGGAGGCGCACATGATCGACCTGCTCAAGGATCGCGACAAGCTGCTCGAACTGTATCGACCGGGCACGCAGGATTTCACCCTGGTCGACGTCCCGGAATTGCCCTTTGCGGTGATTGACGGGGAGGGACCGCCCGAACAGGGCGCGGCCCCGGCCATCAAGGCGCTGTACCAGGCGATCCTGCCCATCCGCCGCCAGGCGCGCGAACGCGCCGGCAAGGCCTTCGTCGAACCGCCGGTCGAAATGCTTTACCGGACGGACGATCCGGAGCCCGGCGCAGGCAAAGGCTGGAAATGGCGGGTCATGGTCACGCTGCCGGCCTGGGCCGACGCCGATACGCTCGCCGCATCGGTCGCGACGGCGCGCGAACACATGGATGCCGCGGCGCCGTCGCCGGTCTTCGAGCGTTTCGCGGAAGGCCGATGCGCCCAGATCCTGCATGTCGGGCGCACCGACGACATCCCCGCCATGCTCGAACGCCTGCATGGGCGCTTCATGCCCGACCATGGCCTCGAGCCCGCCGGCGCCTGGCACGAAATCTACCTCGACGACTGGAACCGCGTCGCGCGGGAACAGCGCCGGATCATCCTGCGCCAGCCGGTGCGGCCGCGCGCCGGCAACTCACACCATGGGAGCATGTCATGACCAGGCTCGACCTGCGCAAGGCGCTGAAGACCCTCTACGAACCCTCGGCGAAAGGGTTCTCCATCGTCGAGGTGCCCGAAATGGCGTTCCTGATGATCGACGGGGAGGGCGATCCCAACGTCTCGCCCGTCTATGCCAGCGTCATCCAGTGGCTCTACGGCGTGTCCTACGCGGCGAAATTCGCATCGAAGGCGAACGGGACCGACTATGGCGTGATGCCGCTGGAAGGCCTGTGGTGGGCCGACGACATGGACACCTTCATCACCCGCGACAAGTCGGCGTGGAAATGGACGATGATGATCGCGCAGCCGGATGTGGTCACGGCGGAAATGATCCGGGCGGCTGTCGACAAGACACGGGCCAGGCTCGGCGAGCCGCCAGCGTCACTGCGCCTGGAGCGGTTCCACGAAGGGCTCTCGGTGCAGGTCATGCATGTCGGGCCGTACGATGCCGAAGGTCCGACCATTGCCCGCCTGCACCGCGAATTCCTGCCGGAAAACGGCCTGACCGAAAACGGTCACCACCACGAGATCTACCTGTCCGATCCTCGCCGGGCCGCGCCGGAGAAGCTGAAAACCGTGATCCGACAACCGGTTCGCCGCATCGCCTGAATCAGTGCGTCAGGACGAAGGTTCGAACACCTCGACCTTGCGGCCGGCAAACCGCAACGCCATTTCGCCGCGCACCAGCTTCAGCGCCTTGTCGCCGAACACATCCTTGCGCCAGCCATGCAGCGCCGGCACGTCGGCCTGTTCGCCCTGCGCGGCGATCCGCTCGAGATCGTCTGCGGAGGCCAGCACCTTGGACGCGACGCCCTGCTGTTCGGCCACGAGCTTCAGGAACACCTTCAGCAATTCCTGCGCCGCGCTCGCGCCCTCGGGATTGCTGGCCGGTCTCGGCACCTTCGGCAACGCGTCGCGGGGAATTTCGAGCGCCGTGTTCACGGCGCCCAGCAGTCCCTGCGCGCTCTGGCTGCGCTCCCAGCCTTTCGGCGTGCCGCGCAGCCTGCCGAGCGCCGCCGCGTCGCGCGGCTGCTGCTGGGCGATTTCGTAGATGGCATCATCCTTGAGCACGCGCGAGCGCGGCACGTTGCGCTCCCGCGCCTCGATCTCGCGCCAGCGCGCCACCGCCTGCAACACGGCCAGTTCGATCGGCTTGCGCACCCGCATCTTCAGCCGCTGCCAGGCGTCGTCCGGGTGCACGACATAGGTGGAGGGGGAGGTGAGCACCTCCATTTCCTCGTTCAGCCAATGGGCGCGCTTGTCGCGATCGAGCTTGGCGGCCAGGTGCTCGTAGACATCGACGAGATGGGTCACGTCGGCGAGCGCGTAGACGAGCTGCTTGTCGCTGAGCGGCCGCTGCCGCCAATCGGTGAAGCGCGATGCCTTGTCGATGGGCTCGCCGGTGATCTTGCCGACGAGTTGGTCATAGGAGATGGAATCGCCGAAGCCGCAGACCATGGCGGCAACCTGGGTGTCGAACACCGGATGCGGGATCAGGCCGCCCAGATGGTGGACGATCTCGATGTCCTGGCGCGCCGCGTGGAACACCTTGAGCACGCTCTCGTTCGCCATCAGCGCGAAGAACGGCGAAAGGTCGAGGCCTGGCGCGAGCGGGTCGACCAGTGCCGTCGCGTCGCGCGAGGCCATCTGGATGAGGCAGAGCTCCGGCCAGAACGTCGTTTCGCGGATGAACTCGGTGTCGACGGTGACGAACGTGGCCTTCGACAATTGCTCGATCGCGGCCGTGAGCGCGGCGGTGGTGGTGATGAGGTCCATGCCCGGCCTATAGTGGCTCGCAGGCCGCAAGGAAAGCCTCACGATCCGGGATCGGGCTCGCTGCCGGCGCTGGGCAGCCCGCGCGGCGGGTTCCCGGCGAACGGCGTGAACGACCCCTGTTCCAGCGCCGGCTGGCGCGCATTGATGCGCCAGGCCGTGGCGACGACGAACAGCGCGTGGACGGACGCGACATAGAGGTACAGGCTTTCCGAGCCGAAGCCCTGCATGATCGCCGCCGCGAACAACGGGCCGCCGACCGCGCCGACGGCCCAGAACATCATCAGCACCGCCGACAGCAGCACGAATTCGTGCCGCCCGGCCCGGTCGTTCGCATGCGCCGCCGACAGCGGGTAGATCGGCATGGCCGCGCAGCCATAGAGGAAGTTGAGGGCAAACAGCACGCCGAGGCCGCCGGTCACGCCGACGAGACCGAGCGCCAGCGCCATCGCCGCTGCCATTCCGCCGACGATCAGGATGGTGCCGCGCCGGTCCCAGCGGTCGGAAAGCCAGCCGAGCGGAAACTGCACGATGCCGCCGCCGACGATGCCGAGCGAAAGGAACGTGACGGTCGCCGTCTCGCCAAGGCCGATGTCGCCGGCATAGACCGGCGCCATGGAGCGCACCGCGCCATTGGCAAGCCCGGCGGCCAGCGCCCCGAAGACGCCGACCGGGGAAATCGCCCAGGCGCGCGCGATGTCGATCCGCACGTCCTGCGGCGGCTCCGGATTGGAGCGGTCGCCGAGCGCCACAGGCACCATCGACAGCGTGATCATCATCGAGGAGAGGGCGAAAATGGTGAAGGACGCGGCCCCGAAGACCGGGATCAGGTAGGGCGCGGCGGATTGGACGGTGATGTCGACGACGCGATAGACGGCAAGCAGCCGGGCGCGATGCTCGTTGCCGACGCCGGCGTTGAGCCAGGCCTCCATGATCGTGAACAGGCCGGCGAACGCCAGGCCGGTGATGAAGCGCAGCACCATCCAGACCAGCGGGTCGATCCACAGCACCAGTGTGAGCGCGCTCGCCGAGCCGATGGCGGCCAGCGCGGCGAAGGTGCGCACATGGCCGACCGCGCGCATCATGCGCTGGATGGTCAGGCAGCCGATCAGGAAACCGCCGAAATAGGCCGTGCCGAGCAACCCGATCATGGTCGGGCCGAAGGCTTCGTTGGCCGCGCGCATCGGCACCAGCATCGACTGGATGCCGTTGCCGCCGAGCAGGATGGCCGCGGCAAGGATCAGGGGCAGGAGGGGACGGAGCGCGGTCATGGGGAATTCCAGGGTCCATGAAACAGATAAAAGCGGCACTCGAACCGAGCCGTGGCGAATGCGGCATGATCACGCCGTTATTTCGCGGCTCGCCCCTTCTCCTTGACAAACCGGCCCGTCGCATGGCCTAGGTCCGCGCGCATTTTCGCGCGTCGTGCGCCATTCCGGAATCCCTTGCAATGCATCGTTATCGCAGCCACACCTGCGCCGCCCTGAGAAAATCCGACGTCGGGTCCACCGTGCGCCTGTCGGGCTGGGTCCACCGCGTCCGCGACCATGGCGGCCTGCTGTTCATCGACCTGCGCGACCATTACGGCATCACCCAGATCGTCGCCGATCCGGATTCGCCCTGTTTCCGCACCGCCGAGACCGTGCGCGGCGAGTGGGTCATCCGCGTCGATGGCGAGGTCAAGGCGCGCGACGACGCGGCGGTCAACGCCGGTCTCGACACCGGCGCGATCGAGGTGTTCGCCCGCGACATGGAAGTGCTGTCGGCGGCGAAGGAACTGCCGCTTCCCGTCTTTGGCGAGCCCGACTATCCCGAGGACATCCGGCTCCGCTACCGCTTCCTCGACCTGCGCCGCGACGGCATGCATTCCAACATCATGACCCGGCAGCGCGTCATCGCCTCGATGCGCCGGCGCATGGACGAGGCCGGCTTCAACGAATTCCAGACGCCGATCCTGACGGCCTCGTCGCCGGAAGGCGCCCGCGACTTCCTGGTGCCGTCGCGCCTGCATCCGGGCAAGTTCTACGCGCTGCCGCAGGCACCGCAGATCTACAAGCAATTGCTGATGGTCTCCGGCTTCGACCGCTATTTCCAGATCGCGCCCTGCTTCCGCGACGAGGATCCGCGCGCCGATCGCTTCTATGGCGAGTTCTACCAGCTCGACCTGGAAATGAGCTTCGTGACCCAGGACGACCTGCTCGGGACGATGGAGCCGGTGCTGCGCGGCGTGTTCGAGGAATTCGCCGGCGGCAAGCCGGTGACGCCGTCGTTCGCGCGCATCCCCTATGACGAGGCGATCCGCCGCTACGGCTCCGACAAGCCGGACCTGCGCAACCCGATCGTCATGGACAATGTGTCGGAGGCTTTCCGCGGCTCCGGATTCAAGGTGTTCGCCGGCATTCTCGCCAACGATCCGAATGCGCAGGTCTGGGGCATCCCGGTCAAGGGCGGCGGCAGCAGGGCCTTCTGCGACCGCATGAATGCCTGGGCGCAGGGCGAAGGCCAGCCGGGGCTGGGCTACATCTTCTGGCGCAAGGAAGGCGATCGTCTCGAAGGCGCCGGTCCGGTCGCCAAGAACATCGGCGAGGAGCGCACCGAGACCATCCGCGTGCAGCTCGGCCTCGACGATGGCGACGCCTGCTTCTTCGTCGCCGGCGACCCGAAGAAGTTCTACAAGTTCGCCGGCGACGCCCGCACGCGGGCCGGCGAGGAGATGAACCTCGTCGACCGCGACCGCTTCGAACTGGCCTGGATCATCGACTTCCCGTTCTACGAATGGAACGAGGACGAGAAGAAGATCGACTTCGCCCACAATCCCTTCTCCATGCCGCAGGGGGGCATGGACGCGCTGGAGAGCGGCGATCCGCTCGCCATCAAGGCCTTCCAGTACGATCTGGTCTGCAACGGCTTCGAGATCGTGTCGGGCGGCCTGCGCAACCATCGCCCGGAACTGATGGTCAAGGCGTTCGAGAAGGTCGGCCTGTCGGCAAGCGACGTCGAGGAACGCTTCGGCGGGCTTTACCGTGCCTTCCAGTATGGCGCGCCGCCGCATGGCGGCATGGCCGCCGGCATCGATCGCATGGTCATGCTGATCTGCGGCGCGCGCAACCTGCGCGACATCGCCCTGTTCCCGATGAACCAGCAGGCGGTCGATCTGCTGATGGGCGGGCCGGGCGATGCAACGCCGGCGCAGTTGCGCGAGCTGGCGTTGCGCGTGCTGCCGCCGGCGAAGACCTGACGGTCGCGCCGCCTATTCGTTCGCGACCAGTTTCAGGCCGAGCGCCGCGATGATCGCGGTCGGATCGCCGCCCATGCCGGCAGCCATCAGTTGCGCGAACGGTGTTGGCGCCGCCGGCGTTGCCGACAGGGTTAGCGATTGCGGATTGTCGATGTAGGTATTGACCGCGGTGGAGACCATCTGCGTCAGTTCGGCATTGTTGAGCTGGGCCATCATGAACGGCACCATGCCCTTGACCTGATTGGCAGCATCGGTGGCCGACACGCCCTGTTGCTGGCCGAAGAAGGCGAGCGCCTTCTCCGTCAGCCCGTCATCGTCGATGCGGATCGAGGCACTCGACAGCACCAGCGTCTGCATCATGCCGATCATCATCATGCCCTGCGCCATCTTTTCTTCGTCGGTCTTGGCCTCGTTGGACCTGGCGCTGAATTCTCTTGCCTGCTTGACGAATGCCAAGGTGTAGCCGGACAGGTCGAGGGCCAGCGACAGCGTCGCCGCATCGTCGACCGTCAGCGCGATCTGGTCGGAGGTAAACTGGCCGGTCTGCGGGTTCCAGCTCGATTCGAAACTCATCCCGCCCGACATGATCGTGTGCCCGAACGCGGCAAGCGCGGCCTTGGCCTTCTCGTCCGGGAAAGTGGTGAAATCGATCTGGAAGGCATCGAGCCCGCCCTCGGCATGCAGGACGCCGGCATCGTCGCGCTCAAGGTTCACCGCCAGGTCGCTCGCCGAGAGGATCTTCGCGCCCTTGTTCGTCACTTCGAGGCCGCCGACCGTGAAGCTGTCATAGAGCCCGAGCTTGTTCAGTTCGTCGGTCGTCGCGGGTCCGGGAAGCACCTGGCCGGCAATCTCCAGCGATCGCACCGAGATCACGCCGCCCTCCGGGCTGGTGAACTCCCATGTCGGCAATGCGATCGAGCCGATCACGACAGTATCGTCTTCGCCGTCCTCGATGCCGGAAAGGGTGACGCTGCCGATCGACACGCGCTCGCCGACGTTCACGATGCCGGCACTCACGCCTTCCAGCACCAGATCGTTGCCCGACCCGGAAACGCCCTGCCATTCGATCTCCAACGTTTGCTCGGCCAGGCTGGTCTTGAGGCGCGCAAGCACATCCTCCTGCTCCCAGGCCAGGGCCGGGACGGCCGAAAGGCCGAGGGAAAGCGAAAGTGCCGCGAGTCCGGCATGGCGTCTGGCCATTGGCGTCATTCCTTTTGTCTTATGCGCTGCCCCGGTTGCATTGTGTCGTTTCATAACGCGACCGCAAGATGGCGGGCCGGACTTTTTCATCATGGACAATGCAAACCGAATCCCGCCTTGCGCCGCCGGAGGGGGCTTTGTAACCCGGCTTCATGGGCAAGAACGCGCCGCCGCCCGATTCGGGCGGCGACAACATCGAACCGGTCGACCTGAAGGCGGCGCTCGAGGAGCGCTACCTCGCCTATGCGCTGTCGACGATCATGCATCGCGCGCTTCCCGATGTGCGCGACGGGCTGAAACCGGTCCATCGCCGCATCCTGCACGCCATGCGGCTGCTGCGGCTCAATCCCGAGGCGGGGTTTGCCAAGTGCGCCCGCATCGTCGGCGACGTGATGGGCAAGTTCCATCCCCATGGCGACCAGGCGATCTACGACGCGTTGGTGCGCCTCGCCCAGGATTTCGCCGTGCGCTACCCGCTGGTCGACGGGCAGGGCAATTTCGGCAACATCGACGGCGATAACGCCGCCGCCATGCGCTACACCGAGGCGCGCATGACCGATGTCGCGAGCCTGATCCTCGAAGGCATCACCGAGAACGCCGTCGACTTCCGCCCGACCTACAATGAGGAGGACGAGGAACCGTCCGTGCTTCCCGGCGCGTTTCCGAACCTGCTTGCCAACGGCTCCTCCGGCATCGCCGTCGGCATGGCCACCTCGATCCCGCCGCACAACGCCGCCGAACTGTGCGACGCCGCGCTGCACCTCATCGACCATCGCGACGCCACCGTGGCCGACCTGATGCGGTTCGTGCCGGGGCCGGATTTCCCCACCGGCGGCATCATCGTGGAAAACCGCGACTCCATTCGCGACGCCTACGAGACCGGGCGCGGCGGCTTTCGCCTGCGCGCGCGCTGGCACCAGGAGGACCAGGGGCGCGGCACCTGGGTGATCGTGGTCACCGAGATCCCGTGGACCGTGCAGAAGAGCCGGCTGATCGAAAAGGCCGCCGAGCTGCTTCTGGCCCGCAAGCTGCCGCTGCTCGACGACATCCGCGACGAAAGCGCCGAGGATATCCGCATCGTGCTGGCGCCGAAGAGCCGCAGCGTCGATCCGCAATTGCTGATGGAATCGCTGTTCAAGCTCACCGAGCTTGAAAGCCGCATCCCGCTCAACATGAACGTGCTGTCGCGCGGCAAGGTGCCGAACGTGCTGTCGCTGCGGGGCGTGCTGGTCGAATGGCTCGATCATCGCCGCGACGTGCTCCTGCGCCGTTCGCGCCACCGGCTCGACGAGATCGCCCGCCGGCTCGAAATCCTCGGCGGCTACCTTGTCGCCTATCTCAACATCGACGAGGTGATCCGCATCATCCGCGAGGAGGATGAGCCGAAGCCGGTGATGATGGCGCGCTGGGACCTGACCGACGCGCAGGCCGAGGCGATCCTCAACATGCGCCTGCGCGCCCTGCGCAAGCTCGAGGAGTTCGAGATCCGCAAGGAGCATGACGCGCTGTCGGCCGAAAAGGCGCAGATCGAGGCGCTGCTGGCCTCGGAAAAGGCCCAGTGGAAAACCATTTCCTGGGAAATCGCCAAGGTGCGCGACCGCTATTCCAAGGATACGCCGCTTGGCCGCCGCCGCTCCGATTTCGCCGATGCTCCCGGCCACGCCCACGAGGACATCCTCGAGGCGATGATCGAGAAGGAGCCGGTGACGATCATCGTCTCGGAGAAGGGCTGGCTGCGCGCCATGAAGGGCCACGGCATCGACCTGTCGACGCTGGCCTTCAAGGATGGAGACCGGCTGCGGACGGCGTTCCCGGCGCAGACCACCGACAAGCTGGTCATCTTCACCACCGGCGGCAAGTTCTACACGCTTGGCGCCGACAAGCTGCCCGGCGGCCGCGGCCATGGCGAGCCGGTGCGCCTGATGGTGGACATGGAGGCCGACCAGGACATCGTCGCCGCGTTCGTGCACGATCCCGAGCGTCGGCTGCTGCTCGTCAGCCACGAAGGCAACGGCTTCATCGTGCCGGAAGCCGAGGTGGCGGCCAACACCCGCAAGGGAAAGCAGGTGATGACCGTCAAGGCGCCGGACGAGGCCAAGCTCTGCCTGCCGGTGTCGGGCGATGCCGTCGCCGTCATCGGCGAGAACCGCAAGATGCTGGTGTTCGCGCTCGCCGAGCTGCCGGAGATGGCGCGCGGCAAGGGCGTGCGCCTGCAGAAATACAAGGATGGCGGCGTGCTCGACGTGAAGACCTTCCGTTTCGCCGACGGCCTGTCCTGGATCGATTCGGCCGGCCGCACCTTCACCAAGCCGGATGCCGAGCTGTCCGAATGGAAGGGCCCGCGCGCCTCCGCCGGGCGCATGGTGCCGAAGGGGTTCCCGAGGACGGGCAAATTCGGCGGCTGAGGGTCAGGCGCGGCCGCGCCGCCACTGCCAGGCCGAATGCAGCGCCAGCACGACGATGAGGATCAGGCCGCCGGCAAGTGCCTGGTCGGACGGCCGCTCGGAAAACAACAGGTAGATCCACACCGGCGCCAGCACGGTTTCCAGCAGGTAGAACATCGCCACCTCCGGCGCCGGGATCCATTTCGGCGCATTGCCGAGCAGCGCGAACGACAGCGGCATCACCACCGCGCCGTTGAAGACCAGCCACCACGGATTGTCGACCGAGAAGCCGGCCGTGGCGGTAACGAAGGCGGCCGCCCCCGCCGGCACCGCCGCCGACAGCAGCGCGGCGAACCCCATGTCCTTGCCCGAGGCGCGCGACACGGTGATGGCCGCGGCGGCGAAGAAGGCGGTGGCAAGCGCCAGCAGGTCGCCGGCCAGATGCCCGGCCGAAATCCCGTCCTCGACGATGAGCAGCACGGCAAACACCATCACCCCCATGGCGGCGACGGTGTAGAGATGCGGCCGTTCCTTCAGGAACAACGCCGCGAACACCGCGGCGAAGAAAGTGTTGAAGGCCAGGATGAAGGCGACGTTGGCGCTCGTCGTCATGTGCACGGCGAGCATGAAGGTGAGCGAGGTCAGCCCGTAGAGCAGAAAGACGATGAACCCGGCGCGCCCGGGAACGAGCGGCGGCGTGTCGGGGCGGAACGCCCGCAGCACCCGGTGCAGGATGAGCACGGCGGCTACCGTGACGCCGGAACGCACCAGCATCACCGACCACGCCTCGCCGTGGGCGAGCCGTAAAAGCGGGATGTCGAAGGTCAGCACCAGTCCGCCGAACGCGGTGAGCAGCAGCCCGGTGCGATGGTCGATCGAGCGATAGGGCAATCAGGGCTCCTGGCGGGCGGACTGGCGGGCCCAGCCGGAGGGGCCAAGATGCTCCTGCGGCAGGAAGCGCGCCTTGTACTCCATCTTGCGCGAACCGGCGACCCAGTAGCCGAGATAGACATGCGGCAGGTTTTGCGCGCGTGCCCGCGCGATGTGGTCGAGGATCATGAAGGTGCCGAGCGAGCGGCCGTCGTCGCCCGCCCGGTAGAAGGAATAGACCATCGACAGCCCGTCGCCCATGCGGTCGGTGAGCGCCACGCCGACGAGTTCGCCGGTTTCCGGCAGCCGGTATTCGACCACCTGCGTGTCGACATGCGTGTCGGCCACCATCATGGCGAAGTCGAGCGACGACATGTCGCTCATGCCGCCATTGCGGTGGCGGTCGTCGAGATAGGCGCGAAACAGCTGGTAGTGCTCGCTGGTCGGCTCGGCCGGCTCAGTGGAAACCATGAGGTCGGCATTGGCGCGCGCGATGCGCTTCATGGTGCGCCCCGGCTCGAATTCGCCGGCCAGGATACGCACCGACACGCAGGCGCGGCAATTCTCGCACGCCGGCCGGTAGGCGATGTTCTGCGAGCGCCGGAACCCGCCCTGGGTGAGGATGTCGTTGAGCTCGCGCGCCTTTTCGCCGACCAGATGCGTGAACACCTTGCGCTCGAACTGGCCCTCCACATAGGGGCAGGGCGAGGGCGCGGTCAGGAAGAATTGCTGCGAGGTGTTGGGAATATGGCTCATGGCGCGGTCAGTCGAACAGGTGCGCCACATTGCGGCGGCGGCGGGCGCAAGGTCAATGGCGGATTTGGCCGCGGGGAAGGGGGGGTCTTGTTCCCGCGCCCCTTTGGGGGGACCGAAGGTGGGCGAGACCGGCGGCCCGCCCTTGGTCGGGGGTAGGGCGCGCGAAAGTTCGGGAACCTGCCCCTCTCCGGCTTCGGCTTCGCCTCAGCCACCTCTCCCCGCAAGCGGGGCGAGGTTGAACCCGCGCC
>JBATNB010000567.1:0-5469 GCA_049290135.1 Rhizobiaceae bacterium | reverse complement strand
TGCCACGACCTGCCCGATCGACGCCGTGCCCGGCGGGTCGTGCCAGGTGCAGTCGCAGCCCGGAGCGCCGGGCATCGCCGACGCGACGATCTACTATCTGGCCTTCCTGCTGGCGGCGGGCGATCCGCACGTGGTCCACAACCACATCCCGCTCGACCCGGTGGTGATCCCCGCCGGCATCGAACTGACCAAGGCCGCCGACCGGCTCGTCGCCAAGGCCGGGGAGCGCATCGTCTACACGCTGGTGGCGCGCAACGGCGATGCCGTGGATGCCACGCCGATCACGCTCAGCGACCTGATGCCGGCCGGCTTCCGCTACGTTGACGGCTCGGCGACCGTCGACGGCATCGCCGCCGTGCCGATCATCAATGGCCGCGAGGCGCGGTTCGCCGGGCTGACGATCCCGGCCGGCGGCAGCGTGACCATCCGGTTGGCCTTCGACGTGTTGACCAGCGTGGCGCCGGGACGCCAGGTCAACCGCGCCGTGCTGACCGACGCGGCCAACGTGACGCTCGCCGAGGCATCGGCCGCCGTCGACATCCGCGCCGAAGCGGGCCTCGCCTGCTCGGAAGTCATCGGCAAGGTGTTCGATGACCGCAACCGCAACGGCTACGAGGACGAAGGCGAACCGGGCATTGCCGGGGTGCGGCTGGCGACGGTCAAGGGCGTGCTCATCACCACCGACCAGCATGGCCGGTTCCATGTGGCCTGCGCCGACATTCCCGATCCGGCGATCGGCTCCAACTTCATCCTGAAGCTCGACACGCGGACGCTGCCGACCGGCTATCGCCTGACTACGGAGAATCCGCGGGTGGTGCGGCTGACCGCCGGCAAGATGACGAAGATGAACTTCGGCGCCACGATCGGCCGCGTCGTCAAGCTCGACCTCAACGGCGATGCGTTCGTCAACGGCAAGGCAGAACTGAAGCCGGAATGGCGCGCCGGGCTCGGTGAGCTGATCGCGGTGCTGCGGCAGGAAGAATCGGTGCTGCGGATCACCTACCATGCGCGCAACGCCGCGAGCCCGCTGGCCAGGGAGCGCGCCAGGTCGGTCGCCGAGCTCATCCGTACGCTGTGGGACGATGAGGGCGGACGCTATCGCCTCGTCATCGAAACCGAGATCACGGGCGGCGGATGACGATGTTCGCAATGCCCGCCATCCGCACCGTCGACAGTGGCGCAAAAGCCAGGAGCGAACCGCCGGGTTTACGAGCGGTTAACCATGTTTGCCGAATTAGTGGGTCCGAAACGGAACCGGATTCGGGCAGGCGGATGGCTGATCGTCCCCACAGACGGGGAATGGGCGAGTTCAAGGCTGCGCTGCTTGCCGCCAGCGCATCGCTGGCGCTTGCCGTTTCGCTGGCGTCCTCCGCGATTGCGAAGGACAAGGCGGAATGCCCGGCCGAGGATTGCGCCACCGGCACGGGCGGCAAGGCTGACAACCGCTCCGCGTCGAACCGCAAGGCGCCCGAACCGAACACCGAGCGCTCCGAAGCGTCCGCGTCCGGCGCCGCGATGTTCTCCATCTCGGTCGATGGCGAGCATATCGCGGGAACGAAGGCGCCCGTGGACCGCGAACGTGCGACCGACCTCGGGCTCGACGCGGTCGACGTGCAGGTCAAGTTCGACGGGCTCGACGTCAAGCCGTTCCTGAATGTCTCCACCGAACCGGTCCGGCGCGGTTACCGGTCGGGCGAGACCGTCAGTTTCCGGGCGACGGCCAACTACAAGCCGTTCATCGAGCGCGCCGAAGTGGTGATCGTCAAGGCCGACGATCCGCACGGCGTGCCGGTCGCGGTGCTGCCGGTCGACATCAATGGCACGGCCGACTGGACCATGCCGGACGGCGGCGAGGCGGAACTGACCTATGTGCTGCGCGTCTATGACAGCAAGGGCCGCTCGGACGAGACCGAACCGCTGACGATGGCCAGAACCCTGCGCGCCGACGATACCAAGGCCGCGCGCCCGGCGATCATGGCCGGCTATGGCGAGGATCGCGCCCGCGTGCGCAACATTCCGGTCCGCGGCGGCGCGGTGACCGTGGCCGGCCATCACGTGCCGTCGGGCTATCTCGTCGAGGTGATGGGCGAACGCATCCCGGTCGATGCCAGCAACGGTTTCGTGACGCAGACCATCCTGCCGGCCGGCGAGCAGGACGTCGCCGTCGCCATCCGTGGCGGCAAGGGCGAGGACGCGGAGTTCATCCGCACCGTCAACATTCCGCAGAATGACTGGTTCTACATCGCGCTGGCCGACATCACGGTCGGGCAGCGGCGGGGCGATGCCGGCATCGAGGCGGTGCGGCCGGGCGAATTCGACGGCATCTACAAGAAGGGCCGGCTGGCGTTCTATCTCAAGGGCAAGATCAAGGGGAAATACCTGCTGACGGCGGCGGCCGACACCGGCGAGGGCGAGCTCAAGTCGCTGTTCAAGGGGTTCGACGGCAAGGATGCGCGCAGCCTGCTCAGGCGGCTCGACCCCGACGATTACTACCCGGTCTATGGCGACGATTCCTCCGCCGTGGAGGACGCGCCGACGCGCGGCAAGTTCTATGTGCGGCTGGAACGCGGCGACAGCCACGTGATGTGGGGCAACTACAAGGTCTCCATCGCCAACACCGCGTTCCTGCGCCAGCAGCGCGCGCTCTACGGCGCCCAGGCGGTGTATCGTTCGGAAAAGACGACCTCGTTCGGCGAACGGCGCGTGGAGGCGACGGCCTATGCGGCGCAGCCCGGAACGCTGCCGCAGCGCGACAGTTTCCGCGCCACCGGCGGATCGGTCTATTTCCTCAAGCACCAGGACATCACCGCGGGATCGGAGACCGTGACGGTCGAGGTGCGCGATCCGATCACCGGGCAGGTGATCGACCGGCGCACCCTCGTGCGCGGCACCGACTATGAAATCGACGCGCTGCAGGGCGTGGTGGTTCTCAAGCGCCCGCTGGCGTCGTCGACGACGGATTCCGGACCGGTGCGCGACGGCACCGGCGGCGAGGCGGTGCACCTCGTCGTCCAGTATGAATTCACGCCGGCGGCCGGCGATGTCGACGGCTACGTGTTCGGCGGACGGGCGCAAGCCTGGGTCGACGACCATGTGCGCATCGGCGTGACCGGCCTGAGCGAGAAGACCGGCGGCGCGGCGCAGACGGCCTGGAGCGCCGACGTGCGCATCCGCAAGAGCGAGAAGACCTGGATCGAGGCCGAGTATGCGCGGTCGCACGGGCCGGGATTCGGCTCCTCGATCTCCACCGATGGCGGCCTTTCGGTCAGCGACACGGCCACGGCCGGCGCGGCCGGCCTGACGGCGCAGGCCTGGCGGGTCGAGGGCCAGGCGGATCTCGCCGAGCTCAGCGGCGGCACGGTGAACGGCACGGTCGGCGCCTACTATCGGGAGCGCGAGCGCGGCTTCGCCACGCTGTCGGAAAATGTGCGGGTGGATGACCGCGCCTGGGGCGTCAACGCCACGGTCGAATTCTCCGAGCGGCTTTCGGGCACCGGCGGCTGGGAGGATTATCGCGATGCCGACGGGCGCGCCAAGCAGTCGGGCAAGCTCGCCGTCACCTACAAGCATGACGAGAAGTGGACGGTCATCGTCGGCACGACCCACACGCGGCTCGCCGACCCGGTGACAACGAAGGCCGGCTATAACGGGCGGCGGACCGACATCGGCGCACGGATCGAGTTCCGTCCGGACGAGGATCACCTCTATTATCTGTTCGGGCAGGCCACGGTGGCGCGCGCCGGCGACATCCGCCGCAACGACCGCTTCGGCGGCGGGCTCGAAACGCGGCTGACGGAAAAACTCGGCTTCAATGGCGAGGTGTCCTACGGCACCACCGGTCTTGGCGGGCTTGCCGCGCTCACCTACGAGCCGGCGGCGGACGACCGCTACTATTTCGGCTACCGGCTCGATCCCGACCGCACCTTCGACCCGGCCGGCTCGTTCGACAATTTCGGACGTGACTACGGCAAGTTCGTCATCGGCGCCCGGCGCAAGATGGACGAGCGGATGACGGCGTTCACCGAACACCAGTTCGACGTGTTCGGCCGGCGGCGGTCGCTGACGCAGATCTATGGCGTGACCTATACGCCCGACGCGCTGTGGACGGCGGAGGGATCGTTCGAGGCCGGGCGCATCATCGACCGCTCGATCGATCCGGTCACCGGGCTTGAACGCGCCGATTTCGACCGCAAGGCGGTGTCGGCGTCGATCGGGTTCCGCGACGAGGAAAGGGGCGTGACCGCGCGCCTGCGCGGCGAGGCGCGGTTCGACCGGTCCGACGACACGACGCGCAACGTGGACGCCTATTTCCTCGGCGCCTATGCGAGCTGGAAGACGTCGGAAGACTGGCGCCTGACCGCCTCGCTCGAGGCCGCCGTGTCCGACAAGACCACCACGACGATCCTCGACGGCACCTGGGTGGAGGGGTCGGTCGGCTATGCCTATCGACCGGTCAGCAACGACCGCTTCAACGCCCTTATCAAGTACACCTACCTGCTCGACATTCCGGGCCCGGACCAGGTGAACGCCAATGGCGACATCAACGGGCCGGCGCAGCGCAGCCACATCTTCACCGCCGACGGCATCTACGACCTGACGCCGAAACTCTCCATCGGCGCCAAGTACGGCTTCCGCATCGGCGAATCGCGCGAACGCGGCGCCGCGGCCTGGACGCGCAACGACGCGCATCTGGGCATCGTCCGGCTCGATTTCCATGTCGTGAAGGCGTGGGACGCGATGATCGAGGGGAGGGCGCTGTGGTCGCCGACGCTGGACACGATCGATTACGGGGCGCTGGCGGCCGTCTACCGGCATGTCGGCGACAATTTCAAAATCGGCGTCGGCTACAATTTCGGCCGGTTTTCCGATGATCTGCGCGACCTGACGCTTGACGATCGCGGCTGGTTCTTCAACCTCGTCGGCAAGTTCTGATCCGCCCGGGTCCGCCCCGGCCAACGCGGGGGAAGGCATGAGCGCGCAACCGCTTCTCGTCGACATGACCGACGGCATCGCCGTGGTGACGCTCAACCGCCCGGAACGGCTGAACGCCTTCAACACCGACATGCTTGCCGCGCTTGCCGACGCGTTCGCGCGGCTGCGGGAGGATCCGGAGTGCCTGGTGATCGTGGTGACCGGCGCCGGGCGCGGCTTCTGCGCGGGGCAGGACCTGACCACGCGCGATCCGCTGCTGTCCGGCCCGTCGCCCGACCTCGGCTCGACGCTCGAACGACACTACAACCCGCTGATCCTGGCCATCCGCGACCTGCCCAAGCCGGTGATCGCGGCGGTCAACGGGCCGGCGGCGGGCGCGGGCGCCAATTTCGCGCTGGCCGCCGATTTCGTCATCGCCGCCCGCTCGGCGACATTCCTGCAGGCGTTCGCCCGCATCGGGCTGATCCCGGATGCCGGGGGAACCTGGTGGCTGACGCGCCATCTGGGCGAGGCGCGCGCCAAGGCGCTGGCGATGCT
>JBATNB010000566.1:0-7631 GCA_049290135.1 Rhizobiaceae bacterium | reverse complement strand
CCTGGGGACGATGCCGCTGCCGGACCGCGAGATGCCGGCCGGCGTTGACGACGTTCGGGCGCCGCGCGATGGCGACGCGGAAACCGGACCGTGAGACGGCGGGCGACGAAACGGGCCGGATCGCTTCGGCCCGTGATTGCGTCGGCGTTGGCCGTCAGTTCGACAGCAGGATGTTCGGCGCCAGGATGCGGTCGGCGATTTCCTTGAACGCCGCCGCCAGGTCGGCGTCGGAATTGACTTCGATGTGGTTCGAAGTCCCGGAGGCGCAGCCATTGTAGAGCGCCTTCAGCGTCGTCGGCGGCTTGAAGGTGATGGCATAGACGGTGATGCCGTTCGCCTTCATGTTGGTGCAGGCCGCCGCCGTCAGCGTGTTGGCCTGGTTGGTGGTGTAGCCGAAGTCGAGCCGGTTCTCGCCATCGGTGAAGATCACCGCGAATTTGCGCGCATATTTCAGGTCCACCGGCTTGTGGTCGGTCGGCCAGTAGTCGGCCCATTTCGGCGACAGGATCCGGTACATCCAGGCCAGCGAATTGAACACGCCGGTGTTGGTGTAATAGGCGGTGCGCGCCGCGAGCGTGTCGATGGTGGCCTCGATCTCGGCCTGGCTGTGCGACAGCGGCTGGACCGTCTCGGTCGGGCAATAGCTGGCCGCGCGCGTATAGGGCGGGAACGGCCGGTCGGCGGGCGTGGTGTCGGTGGCGTCGTAGGTCGAGCCGCGATAGCCGAGGCAGACGCGGCCCGGCGTCGATGTCGGCGTCGCCGTGCTGGTGGTGTTGACCCAGGCCCAGGCGTAGTCGGGCAGGCTCACCAGCCCGGAGAACGGCGCGAACCCGACACGGATCTTGGAATTGGGCTGGCGCGCATCGGCTTCACGCAGCGTATCGTTGAGCTTGCGCACCGCCGACACCAGCACCGCCAGTTCGGTTTCGTCCATGGAGCCGGACAGGTCGGTGCCGATGGCGACCTCCACGTCCTTGGCGCCGTTTTCCGCCTCGGCGTGGACCTGGACCGTCTCGAAGCTCATGGTCATGGTCGAGCCCATCAGGCCCTTGAAGGTGACGGAGATGTCGACCACGGCCTTGTAGGGCGGGCCGTCATAGAGCGTCAGCACCAGGTTTTCGCTGGAGAAACTGTCGCCGAGTTCGATCAGCCCGGTCTTGTAGACGCCCTCGCCCGCCTCGCGGCCCGCCTGCAGCGAAACCGGCATGCTGCCGACCGCGGCCAGCGCCACCTGGTCGGCCAGCGCCTGCAGGTCGGAGCGGTAGCGCGACATCAGCGTATAGTCCGTGGCCTTCACCACCACCATCAGCAACGGCAATGTCACGGCCACCAGCATGACGGCGTAATTGCCGCCCCGATCGCCGAAGAATGACCGCACGATTCCGATGAATCCACGCATGGATCTGACCCCTGTTCGAACCCATGCTATCGAACAAAAGATAACATGAAGTTGAACAGCCGCTAATAAACGCCTGGTCCCGTTTGCGGTTCATTAACCGGAACAGCTGTGCCTGCCGCCGGCGGGGAAAAAGGAAAACGGCGCGCCCGGAAGCGCGCCGTTCACGCATGGGCTCGGCTGGATCAGCCGTTTGCGGCTTCCGCCGCGCGCTTCGCCATCACCTTGACCAGCGCGGCGCGATACTCCGCCGATGCATGGATGTCGCTCATCAGCCCCTTGGCCGTGACCTTGGCGGCATCGGCCTTGGAGCCGTCGAGGCCCTTGCCGAGCGCGGCTTCCAGCTCTTTCGAGCGGAACACGCCGTTTTCGCCGGCGCCGGTCACCGCGACGCGGGGGCCATCCTTCTGCGCGGCGACGAATACGCCGGCGACCGCGTAGCGCGAGGCCGGGTTCGGGAACTTGGAATAGCCCGCCTTCGCCGGCGCGGTGAACTGGATCGCGGTGACCAGTTCGCCGTCCTTCAGCGCGGTCTCGAACAGGCCCTTGAAGAACCGGGCTGCCGGGATTTCGCGCTTGTTGGTCACGATCGTCGCGTCGAGCGCCAGCATCGCCGCCGGATAGTCGGCCGCCGGATCGTTGTTGGAGATCGAACCGCCGATGGTGCCGCGATGGCGCACATGCGGATCGCCGATCTTGCCGGCCAGATGGCAGATCGCCGGGCAGAGCTTTTTCAGCTTGTCGTTCGATGCGACGTCGGCATGCGTGGTCGCCGCACCGATGGTCACCGACTTGCCGGAGACGGTCACGCCGGTCATCTCGGGCACCCGCGCCACATCGACCAGTGTCGAGGGTGACGCGAGACGCTGCTTCATCGTCGGGATGAGGGTCATCCCGCCGGAGAGAAACTTGCCGTCGCCGCCTGCGGATTTCATCAGTTTCGCCGCCTCGTTCACGGAACCGGCGCGGGTGTAAATGGTCTCGTACATTAATTCCTCCCGATGTTGCGGGGCCATGGAGCCGCCGCCCGCCCCGCGGGCGGCCGCGCCAGGCCGGCTCAGCCGTGGATCGCCTTCCACACCGCGTGCGGCGTGGCGGGCATGTTGAGGTCGTTCTTGCCGATGGCGTCGGTGATGGCGTTGATCACCGCCGGCGGCGAACCGATGGCGCCGGCCTCGCCGCAGCCCTTGATTCCGAGCGGATTGCTCGGACACGGCGTGTTGGTGGTCGAGACCTTGAATGACGGCAGGTCCGAGGCGCGCGGCATGGTGTAGTCCATGTAGCTCGCCGTCAGCAGCTGGCCGCCTTCGTCATAGCGCGCGCCCTCCATCATCGCCTGGCCGATGCCCTGGGCGACGCCGCCATGCACCTGGCCTTCCACGATCATCGGGTTGATGATGTTACCGAAATCATCCGCCGCGACGAACTGCACGATCTTCGTCGTCCCGGTCTCCGGATCGACCTCGACCTCGCAGACATAGGTGCCGGCCGGGAACGTGAAGTTGGCCGGATCGTAGAACGCGCCCTCCTTCAGGCCCGGCTCCATGCCGGCCGGCAGATTGTGCGCGGTGTAGGCGGCAAGCGCCATCTGGAACCAGGGCACCGACTTGTCGGTCCCGGCGACCTTCAACTCGCCATTCTCGATGACGATGTCGCCCTCGTCGGCCTCCATCAGGTGCGCGGCGATCTTCTTGGCCTTGGCCTCGACCTTGTCGAGCGCCTTGGCGATGGCGCTCATGCCGACGGCGCCGGAGCGCGAACCGTAGGTGCCCATGCCCATCTGCACCTTGTCGGTGTCGCCGTGCACGATCGAGACGCTCTCGATCGGCACGCCGAAGCGGCCGGACACCAGCTGGGCGAAGGTGGTCTCGTGGCCCTGGCCGTGGCTGTGCGAGCCGGTGAGCACCTCGACGGTACCGACCGCGTTGACGCGCACTTCCGCCGATTCCCACAGGCCGACGCCGGCGCCGAGCGAACCGACCGCCGCCGACGGGGCGATGCCGCAGGCCTCGATGTAGGACGACAGGCCGATGCCGCGCAGCTTGCCGCGCGTGGCCGCTTCCTTGCGGCGCTTGGCAAAGCCCTTGTAGTCGGCCGCCTTCAGCGCCGCGTCGAGCGAGGCTTCGTAGTCGCCGGCATCGTAGTTCATGATGACCGGCGTCTGGTGCGGGAAGGCGCGGATGAAGTTGATGCGGCGAAGCTCCGCCGGATCGACCTTCAGTTCACGCGCCGCCGTCTCCATCGTGCGTTCAAGCAGATAGGTCGCTTCCGGCCGACCGGCGCCGCGATAGGCGTCCACCGGCGCGGTGTTGGTGTAGACCGTCCGCACGTTGCAGTGGATGTTGGCGATGTCGTACTGGCCCGACAGCAGCGTGGCGTAGAGATAGGTCGGCACGCAGGACGAGAACAGCGACATGTAGGCGCCGAGATTGGCGATCGTGTCCACCTTCAGCCCGGTGATGCGGTTGTTCTTGTCGAACGCCATCGTCACCTCGGAGACATGGTCGCGGCCATGCGCATCCGACAGGAAGCTCTCGGTACGGTCCGCCGTCCACTTCACCGGCACGCCGGTTTTCTTCGAGGCCCACAGGCAGACGATCTCTTCGGGATAGATGTAGATCTTCGACCCGAACCCGCCGCCGACATCCGGCGCGATCACGCGCAGCTTGTTTTCCGGCGCCACATTGTAGAACGCCGAAAGCACGAGGCGCGCCACATGCGGGTTCTGCGAGGTGGTCCACAGCGTGTAATGGTCTTCCGCCTTGTCATAGACGGCCAGCGCCGCGCGCGGCTCCATCGCGTTCGGCACGAGGCGGTTGTTGACGATGCGCATGCGCGTGACATGCGCCGCGTCCCTGATCGCCTTCTCGGTCTTGGCCGATTCGCCGATCTCCCAGTCGTAGATCAGATTGCCCTCGGCTTCCGGATGGATCTGCGGCGCGCCCTTCTTCAGCGCGTCGACCGCCTCGCTCACCGCCTTCAGCGGCTTCCAGGTGACATCGACGGCTTCCGCCGCGTCGCGGGCCTGCGTGCGGGTTTCGGCGACCACGACGGCGACGGTGTCGCCGACATAGCGCGCGCGGTCGGTCGCCAGCGGCGACCAGGCGCCCATCTTCATCGGCGTGCCGTCCTTGGAGTGGATCATCCAGCCGCAGATGAGATTGCCGATGCCGTCGGCCTTCAGTTCCTTGCCCGTCAGCACCGCGATGACGCCCGGCATTGCCAGCGCCCGCTTCGTGTCGATCTTCCTGATCTCGGCGTGCGCGTGCGGCGAGCGGACGAAGGCGGCCGCCCTCATGCCCGGGACGACCATGTCGTCGGTGTAGCGGCCGGCGCCGGTGATGAAGCGGCGGTCTTCCTTGCGCGAGACCCGTGCTCCGATGCCTTCAATGCCCATCGAAATTCCTCCCTGAGAATTCGTCGGTCAGATGTCATGCGCGGACGGAGCCGGACCTCATGGCCCGCCGCCGCGCGTTTGGAATTGTCAGGCGGCCTTGGCCTTGGCCTTGCCCTTGGCGGGCTTGGCCATCGCGTCGGACGCCGAAAGGATTGCCTTGACGATGTTGTGGTAGCCCGTGCAGCGGCAGATGTTGCCTTCCAGTTCGGCGCGCACCGTCGCTTCGGTCAGATTGCCGGCGCCGTGGCGCGCGATCATGTCGGTGGCCGCCATGATCATGCCCGGGGTGCAGAACCCGCACTGCAGGCCGTGATGCTCCTTGAACGCCGCCTGGACGGGATGCAGGTCCGCGCCATTGGCAATGCCCTCGATGGTGACGACCGTCGAGCCGGACGCCTGCGCGGCCAGCACCGTGCACGATTTCACCGCCTTGCCGTCGACATGCACGACGCAGGCGCCGCACTGCGACGTGTCGCAGCCGACATGCGTGCCCGTCAGTCCGAGATTCTCACGCAGGAAGTGCACGAGCAGCGTCCGGTCTTCGACATCGCCGGATACGCGCCGCCCATTCACCGTCATTTCAACACGCGACATTGGCCGTTCTCCTCCGCAAACATGATCTCCGCGCCGGCACTGGCCGGTGCGGTCTCCTCCCGATGGGACAACATGAAAAGCAGTTGTGCGGAAGTAAACAGTACTTTCGGTCAGACGCCGCGGCATCCGGCCGTGGTCCGGCGCGTGTCGCGGCCCAGAACGGGGCACTTGAACCCCACCCCCCGGCATGGAACAAGATGACTGCGCACCGGTCAGGGAGGAATGGCGGGTGAAACCGTTGCACGCCGCGGCCCCCGGGTGCGGCATCATTGCCCTGTCGACCGACGCCGATGGCCAGGACGGCTTCTGGCGAAGCCTCGCCGATGTCGCCGCCCCCGGCGATTTCGCCTGCCTGTTCTTCTCGCGCAACCGGTTCGAGGCGGCGTCCATCGCCTCTCACATGCGCGCCGCCTGTCCTTGCGTCGCCTGGGCCGCCTGTTCAACCGCCGGGGAAATCACCCCTGCCGGCCTCACCGAGGGCCACCTGGTCGCGCTTGTCTTTCCCGCCGCGCGCTTCCGCGTCGCCTCCACCCGCATTCCCGACATTGCTTCCGCCGGCTTCGAGCGCATCGTCGCCACCGTGTCGGAGGCAAAGCGCGGCTTCCTCGCCGCCTCGCCGGACCATTCGGCCGGCCGGTTCGCGCTCTGCCTCATCGACGGCCTGTCATTTGCCGAGGAAACCGCGACGGCGGCGCTGCACTGGGGCCTCGACGACATTCCGCTCATCGGCGGGTCGGCGGGCGACAACATGGAGTTCAGCGAGACCAACCTCATCCTGGACGGCGACCTGGCCGCCAACAGCGCCATCCTGATGCTGTTCGAGACGCAGGTGCCCTTCCACATCTTCAAGACGGACAATTTCGTGCCCACCGCCGACAAGCTGGTCGTCACCCGTTCCGATCCGGAACGGCGCATCGTGCACGAATTCAATGCCGCGCCCGCGGCGGCGGAATATGCCCGCATCATCGGCATGGAGCCCGACTCGCTGTCGCCGCTGTCCTTCGCCTCGCACCCGCTCGTGGTGCGGGTCGGCGGCGAATATTACTGCCGCTCGGTGCAGAAGATGAACCCGGACGGCTCCCTGACCTTCTTCTGCGCCATCGACGACGGCATCGTGCTGACGGTCGCCGAGCCGACCGGCATGGCGCGCACGACGCGCGCCGCCTTCGACGCCGTCAGCGCCCATCTCGGCGGCATCGACCTCGTCATCGGCTTCGATTGCGTGTTGCGCCAGATCGATGCGCGCAACCGCCAGGTCACGGCGGCGATCTCGGAAATCTACCGGTCGAACCGCGTCGTCGGCTTCAATACCTATGGCGAGCAGTACATCTCCATGCACCTGAACCAGACCTTCACCGGCATCGCCTTCGGAAAGAACCGGCCCGAACTGCCATGAGCACCTACCGGATCGACGATGTGGACCGGCTCCAGCGCATCAACGAGGCGCTCGTCAACCGCGTCGAGCGGGCGATGGACCAGAGCCGCAACGCCTTCTCGCTGTTCCAGACGGCGATCTCGCTGGAGGGACAGGTGCGCCGGCGCACCGACGAACTCACCGCGACCTTGCGCACGCTGGAGCGCTCGAACGCCGAACTCGGCCAGCAGAAGGAGATCTCGGAAAAGGCCAATGCGCTGAAGACGCGCTTCCTGGCCGCCGCCAGCCACGATGTGCTGCAGCCCCTGCACGCCGCGCAACTGACCGTTTCGGCGCTCGCCGACCTGCAGACCACCGACAAGGGGCGCGAGCTTGTCGCCCAGGTCGAGCGGTCGCTCGACATGATGAACGACCTGCTGCGCACGCTTCTCGACATTTCGCGCCTGGACGCCGGCGCCGTGGTGCCCGATTTCGCCACGGTGACGCTGTCGCCGCTGGTCAGTTCGCTGATCGCCGATTTCCGCCCGCCGGCCGCGGCGCGCGGCCTTCGCCTCCTCACCCGCATCCGCCCGCTCGCCGTGCGCTCCGACCGCACCATGCTGATCCGCATCCTGCAGAACCTCATCGCCAACGCCGTGCGCTACACCGAGACCGGCGGCGTGCTGGTGGCGGTGCGCGAGCGCGGCGGCCGTGTCGTCATCGATGTCATCGACAGCGGCGTCGGCATCGCGGAAGCCGAACTGGCCAACGTGTTCGAGGAGTTCCATCGCGGCGACCGCGCCGGCATGAGCGACGATGGCGGCCTCGGCCTCGGCCTGGCCATCGTGCGGCGCCTCGTCGCCGCGCTCGGCCATCGCCTCGACCTGTCC